>NZ_DLOE01000054.1:0-51644 GCF_002479615.1 Arsenicicoccus sp. UBA7492
GTCCATCGGTGGATCGAGGTTGAATGGCGGCATGCCCGACCTGGCGACGAACCCTCTGCCCGTGCTCGACACCCACAACGACCTGCCGTGGCAGCTGCGCGAGCGGTGGGCGGGCGACTCGACGGCGGTGGACCTGCGCGCCGACCAGCCCACGCTCCACACCGACTGGGCCAGGGCGTCGCGTGGCGGCCTGCGTGGTCAGTTCTGGTCCGTCTACGTCTCCTGCGCCCTGCCCGAGCCCGAGGCCGTGGTCGCCACCCTCGACCAGCTCGACCTGGTGCGCCGCATGATCGCCTCGTATGCCGACCGCCTCGCCCTCGCCGTCGACGTCCCGGGCGTCGAGGCGGCCTGGGCGGACGGGCGTCTCGCGTCACTGATCGGCGTCGAGGGCGGCCACTCGATCGGGTCCTCCCTCGGCGTCCTGCGGGTCCTGCACGCCATGGGGGCGCGCTACCTCACGCTCACGCACAACGACAACACCCCCTGGGCCGACAGCGCCACGGACGTGCCCGTGCACCACGGGTTGTCGGCATACGGCCACGAGGTCGTCCGCGAGCTGGACCGGCTAGGGATGATCGTCGACCTGTCCCACGTCTCGGCCGACACCATGCGCGATGCGCTCGCCACCACCGCCAACCCGGTGCTGTTCACCCACTCGGGGGCGCGCGCCGTCACCGATCACGTCCGCAACGTCCCGGACGACGTCCTGGTGGCGGCGGCCGCGACCGGTGGGGTGTGCTGCATCCCGTTCGTGCCGAAGTTCGTCGCCGCGGACGAGCGGGCCGCCGGGATCGACGACGTGGCCGCCCACGTCGAGCACGTCCGCGAGCTCGTCGGCGTGGAGCACATCGGCATCGGGGCGGACTACGACGGGACGCCGCTGGTCGCCGCGGGGCTCGGTGACGTCAGCACCTATCCCGCCCTGCTCGCCGTCCTCGAGGCGCGGGGGTGGAGCCGGACCGACCTGGAAGCCCTGACCCACCGCAACGTCCTGCGCGTCCTCGACGCGGTCACGCGGCGTCAGTAGCGCTCGGAGCCGCGATCGGTCAGCGCCCAGGCGTCCTCGGACTCCTCGTCGCCCTCACCCTCGACGACGCGGCCGGTCGCCATGTCGTCGCTCGCTCCGGCATACCGGTCACCGCCGGCCGCAGGACCGGCCACGGGCGCGGCTGCCACGGGGGCTGCCGGGGGTTCGTCCCCGCGCATGACGGCGAGCGTCGTGGGCAGGTCGTCCGGCTTGATGAGCACGTCGCGCGCCTTGGAGCCCTCGGAGGGGCCCACGACGCCGCGGGACTCGAGCAGGTCCATGAGCCGGCCCGCCTTGGCGAAGCCGACGCGCAGCTTGCGCTGCAGCATCGAGGTCGAGCCGAACTGCGTCGTCACGACCAGCTCGGTGGCCTGCAGCAGCAGGTCGAGGTCGTCGCCGATGTCGTCGTCGATCTGCTTGGTGGGCGCCACGACCGCGACGTCCTCGCGATAGCTCGGCTTGAGCTGCTCAGTGACGCGCTTGACCACCTCGCTGATCTCGGACTCGGTGACCCAGGCGCCCTGGACGCGCATCGGCTTGGAGGCGCCCATCGGCAGGAAGAGCGCGTCGCCCTGACCGATGAGCTTCTCGGCGCCCGGCTGGTCGAGGACGACGCGGGAGTCGGCGAGCGAGGAGGTGGCGAACGCCATCCGGCTGGGGACGTTGGCCTTGATCAGGCCGGTGACGACGTCCACGGAGGGACGCTGGGTCGCCAGCACGAGGTGGATGCCCGCGGCGCGCGCCAGCTGGGTGATCCGGACGATCGACTCCTCCACGTCGCGCGGGGCGACCATCATCAGGTCGGCGAGCTCGTCGACGATGACCAGGAGGTAGGGGTAGGGGTGGATCTCCCGCTCCGACCCGGCCGGCGGCTTGACCTGACCGGCGCGCACCGCCTTGTTGAAGTCGTCGACGTGCTTGAAGCCGAAGTTCGCGAGGTCGTCGTAGCGCTGGTCCATCTCGCGCACGACCCACTGCAGCGCCTCGGCGGCCTTCTTGGGGTTGGTGATGATCGGGGTGATCAGGTGCGGGATGCCGTCGTATGCCGTCAGCTCGACGCGCTTGGGGTCCACCAGGATCATCCGGACCTCGTCCGGGGTCGACCGCATGAGGATCGAGGTGATCAGCGAGTTCACGAAGCTCGACTTGCCCGCGCCGGTCGCTCCGGCCACGAGCATGTGCGGCATCTTGGCGAGGTTGGCGATGACATAGCCGCCCTCGACGTCCTTGCCGACGCCCATGACCATCGGGTGGGTGTTGTTGCGCGCCACCTGGGAGCGCAGGACGTCGCCGAGGCAGACGTTCTCGCGGTCGGTGTTGGGGATCTCCACGCCGATGGCGGACTTGCCGGGGATGGGCGACAGGATGCGCACGTCCGCGCTCGCCACCGCGTAGGCGATGTTCTTGGACAGCGCCGTGATGCGCTCGACCTTGACCCCGGGCCCCAGCTCCACGATGTACCGCGTGACCGTGGGGCCGCGGGTGAACCCCGTGACCTGGGCGTCGATGTCGAACTGGTCGAGCACGCCGGTGAGGGCGTCGACGACGCGGTCGTTGGCGGCGCTGCGCTCCTTGTGGGGAGGGCCGGGCTTGAGGATCGAGTCCTCGGGCAGGTGATAGGTGATGTCGCCGGCGAGGGCCAGCTGCTCGACCCGCTGCGGCAGCGGCTCGGTCGGCGGCGCCTCCAGCTGCGGCTTGCTCGGGACCGGCGCAGAGGCGGCGGGGCGGGCGCCCTCGGTGCGCCGCGCTCCAGGGACACTGGCGGCGTCGTGGAGCCCGGTGGGATCGCTGGGGTCGCTGGGATCGGTGGAATCCGCTGGACCCTGAGAGCCATCCGCGGTGGGCGCGTGCCCCTGGGCCGCGGCGTTGTCGCGGGCGCGACGCAGGGCCTCGGCCTCGGCGCCGACGGGGCGCTTCTGCCCGGGCCGCAGGCCGGGACGGGCGGACCGGCCGGTCGGCTCGACCACGGCGGCCTGCTCGTAGGCCTCGTCACCGGCACGCTCGTCGAGGTCGGCGTCGGTCCGGCCGCGGCGGCGCCGGGTCGCCCCACCGGCGCGCTGCGCCATCAGGTCCTGGCCGTGGCCGGGCGTCCCGTCGTGACCACCGTCGCTCTCGGCGCCCTCACCGTGGAAGAGCCGCAGGTAGGCGCCCCGCAGCCGCGGACCCACCTGGTGGACGGGCGTCGCCGTCACGACGAGCAGGCCGAAGATCCCCAGCAGCACGAGGATGGGGACGGCGCCGTAGATGCTCACGGCTGCGGCCAGCGGGCTGGAGGCGAGGAAGCCGATGATGCCGCCGGCGGCCTGCATCTCCTCCGCGCTGCCGCTCGGCGTGGGCAGGCCCTTGGCGATGTGCACGATCCCGCAGGTGGCGAGCAGGAGGGCGAACGAGCCGATGGCGATGCGGTTGGTGGCGTGGCCGTCGTCCGGGGCGCGCAGCACGCGCAGCCCGAACCCCAGCAGGACCAGGGGCAGGACGAGCGCGACGCACCCGATGGTGCCCGCGACGACCGTGTGGACGACCGCGCCGGGCCAGCCGGGCATGTTCCACCACTCTCGCGCGGCGACGACGATCGCGAGGGCGACCAGGGCGAACCCGACACCGTCGCGGCGGTGCTCCGGCTCCAGGTCTGCGGCTCCGTGTCCCACGCTGCGCACGCCCCCTCCGACGACATGGGCCAGCCCCATCCAGGTGCCCCTCAGAGCCCTGACGGGCAGCGGCAGACCCCCGTCGCGCGTGCGTCCCGGGGCAGGCTTGCGGGTCGCGCCGCCCTTGCTCGAGCCGGGGCGCGTCGATCCGCCACGACTCGTCGAGGTGGAGCGTGTGGTGCTGGTGGAGCCACGGGTCGCCATGCTCCGCAGGCTACGGGACCGCCCCTCCCGGCCCCCGAGGCACACGCGCGCCGGTGATCACAATGTGACCAGGGGCAGCCCGCGCCAGCACGGGGGACCTGGACGTCCCCCACGACCGGGAGCCGACACGCCGACGACGGCATCTGCGAGGATCTGTCCGTTCCGGCATGATCGCTGGTGGGCGTGCCCATGGCGCGCCCGCACGGGGGCCGTGCTGCGCGACGACACCGTCGCCGTGAGGCGCGGGCACGACGAAGGACCACCACGACTGATGAAGATCGCGCACGTCACCGACTTTTACCTCCCCCGCCTCGGCGGGATCGAGATGCAGGTCGCAGAGCTCACCGGCCGCCAGCGGGCGGCCGGTCACGAGGTCGTGGTCGTCACCAGCTCGCCGAGCACGCGTGACGCCCCTGCCTCCGGCGACCCCTACGCCCCCAGCCACACCAGCGCCGGGGTGCCGTTCGGCCCCGACGCCGTCGTCCGGCTGACCGACGGCTTCCGGATCCAGCACGCCATCCACCCCGCCGCCTGGCGCGACGGCTGCCGCGAGGTCCGCGAGGGCGGCTACGACCTCGTCCACTGCCACGTCGGGGTCGGCTCGCCGCTCGGGTTCTTCGTCGCCCGCGCCGCCGCCCGCGCCGGCATCCCCACCGTCGTCACCGTCCACTCGCTGTGGGCCTGGGCCATCGGCATCTTGCGCCTGTGCAACCTGGTGTGGGGGTGGACCAGGCTCCCCATCACCTGGACCGCGGTGAGCGACATGGCGGCCCGCCACGTCCGGCGGGTCCTGCCCGACGGTGCCCAGGTGCACGTGATCCCCAACGGGGTCGATCCGGCCCGGTGGACCAGACGCGGCGGCTACCCCGACCGCGAGGGCGAGCTGACCGTCGCGGCCGTGATGCGGCTCAGCGCCCGCAAGCGCCCGATGCCCCTGCTGCGGATGCTGCGGGAGGCGCAGAACCGACTGGGATCCACGGCCACGATCAGGCTGCAGATCGCCGGCTGCGGGCCCCGGCAGGCAGCCATGGAGCGCTACCTGCGCCGCCACGGGCTCGCCGACCAGGTCACGCTGCACGGGCGCCTGGACCGCGACCACGTCCGCCTCATGCTCGAGTCCAGCGACGCGTTCATCGCGCCCGCCAACCTCGAGTCCTTCGGGCTGGCCGCGCTGGAGGCGCGGTGCGCCGGGCTCCCCATCGTCGCCAAGGCGTCCGGCGGCCTGCCGGAGTTCGTCCGGCACGAGCGCGAGGGCCTCATCTGCGAGACCGACGGCGACATGACCCACGCCCTCAAGCGACTGGCGCGCGACCGCTCCCTGCTGCGCCGGATCCAGCACTACAACCGCACCCAGGACTGCGCGGTCATCTGGCCGCACACGCTCTCGCTGCTGGCCGACGTCTACGAGACCGCGGGCGCCGGTGACGTCTCGCTCCTGCCCGAGATCGACATCACGCCCCTCCAGGGTGACGAGACCGCGCGCACCCGCCAGCAGGGCTGGTCGGACCGGTGACGACGGTCCTGCTGCTGTCGCTGGCGGCGACCGCGGTCTTTGCGCTCAGCTCGGTGCTCAAGCACCGCTCCGCCGGGACCATGCCCGAGATCACCGGGACGGGCCTCGTCCGCGTGCGGCGGTTCGTCCAGGCCATGGTCTCGCACCCTCTGTGGCTCGGCGGCCTCGTGTGCGACGCCGGCGGCATCATCCTGCAGGTGCTGGCGCTGCGCGAGGGTGCGATCTCGGTCGTGCAGCCGATGCTGACGCTCGCCCTGGTCTTCTCCCTCGTCCTCAACGCGTGGTTCCTCAAGCAGCGCCCCTCGGGGCGCGAGGTGCTCCTGGCGCTCGCGCTGGTCGGCGGCCTCGTGCTGTTCCTGTGGGCCTCCGGGGCCGCCGCCCCCAAGGGGCCGGAGGCCAAGGGCGCCCGCAACCCCGCCATCTTCGTGGGTGTCGGCACCACCATGCTCGTCCTCGTCTGCGTGACGGTGGCCCGCCGCGTCGGCCCTCGACGCAAGGCCGCCCTGCTGGGCACGGCGGTCGCCGCGCTCTACGCCTGCACGGCCGCCCTCATCAAGACCTGCACCCGCATCGTCGAGCACGGCATCCCGGAACTGCTGCTCTCCTGGCAGCTCTACACCCTGATCATCGCCGGCGGGCTGGCCCTGGTGCTCAACCAGATGGCCTTCCAGGCCGGGCCGTTGTCGTCGAGCCTGCCGGTCATCGCGAGCCTGGACCCGCTGTTCAGCCTGATCATCGGCGGCGCGGTCTACGGCGAGCGCCTTCACTCCGCCCCCAAGGACCTGCTGCTGGAGGGCATCGGGCTCGCGGTCCTGCTCGCCTCGGTCTTCGCCCTCAGCCGGCTGTCCGCCCGGCACCAGCAGGACGATGCCGTGGCAGACGGGCCGGCCGAGGGGCCGGCCGACGAGCGACCCGTCCTGACCTGAGTGCGCGGCCTGAGTGCGCCGGCCTGAGTGCGCGGCCTGAGCACCTTGGCCTGAGCGGCCCGACCCGCGCGGCTCACCCCACCCGCAACCGCGCCCACACCGCCCGGTGGTCCGTGTCCGGGATCGCGACGACCCCACTGTCGACCACCCCGACGTTGCGCACCAGCACGTGGTCGATCTGCGCGAAGGGTGGGTACCACCGGCCCTGGGGCCACGTGGGCTCCCAGCCCTTTCCCGCCGACCGCGCGGCGTCGGTCAGCGGCGCCACGGCCTGGCGGAAGGGCGGGTGGCTGTAGGTCGCGTTGAGGTCCCCCGCGACGACGACCGGCTGCTCCGGGTCGAGCCGGGCCACCCGAGAGATCCAGGACTCGAGGTCCGCGAGGTCGCTGCGCCAGCGGTCGGGGCTGGTCGGGGCGGCCGGGTGCACCCCCCTGATCATGACCTCTCCCCTGCTCGTGCGGAGCAGGCCGTATGGCGTCCCGGTGCGCGGGTCGTAGGACGGGGACACGACGCGCAGGGGGTCACGGGTGCGCACCACGAGGCCGCTCGCCCGCGGCCCGGGCTGACCCATCGAGTGCGCGTAGCGCCCGGACAGCCCCGCCGCGTCCAGCCGCTCGAGGGCGCCCGGCGTGACCTCGACCAGCACGACCACGTCGGCGTCGAGGCGGTCGATGGCGGCGATAAGCCGACGCGGGTCGGCCCGGCCGTACTGCAGGTTGGTCGAGAGCACCACCAGGTCGTCCGGGCGGGGCGGGACCGTGTCGGGCAAGACCGTGGGGGCGGCCAGAACGGCATACGCCAGGGCCGGGACGAGGGCCACCGCCAGCGGGCCCCAGGCCCGCGCCAGCAGCAGGGCCGCGACCCCGAGCCCCACGAGGACCCCGCCCAGCGGCGACACGGCCTGCAGGGCGAGGAAGCCGGTGCGCTCGGGGACCACGGCCCAGCGCAGCGCGAGCAGCCCGGTGCCCGCCAGCGTCAGCACGGCCCCCGCGACGAGGAGCACCCGCGAGGAGGGTGACCAGATCGTCGTCGAGGGCCTCGTGCGGGTCGACCCCGCCGTCATGCGTCGATGACGACCGGGATGATCATCGGGCGGCGCCGGAGCTTGGTGCCAACCCAGGAGCCGAGCGTGCGTCGCACGACCTGCTGCAGGGCGTAGGTGTCCGTGGTGCCCTTGGCCATGGCCTCGACCACGGCCTTCTCGACCTGCGGGCGCACCCGGTCGAAGACCTCCTGGTCCTCGGCCACGCCGCGCGAGGTGATCTCGGGCTCGCTGACCACCTCGCCGGTCGAGGTGTCCACGACCACGATGGCGGTCACGAAGCCCTCGTCGCGCAGGATCCGCCGGTCGCGCAGGAGCTCGTCGCTGGTCTCTCCCCCGAGGGCGGAGCCGTCGACGTAGACGTAGCCGCACGGAACCTCGCCCACGATGCTCGCGACCCCGTCGACGAGGTCGACGACGGTGCCGTCCTGGCAGAGCAGGACCCGCTCGGCCGGCACGCCGGTCGCCTCGGCCAGGCGTCCGTTGGCCACCAGGTGGCGCCACTCGCCGTGCACGGGCATGACGTTGCGGGGCTTGACGATGTTGTAGCAGTAGAGCAGCTCGCCGGCGCTCGCGTGCCCGCTGACGTGGACCTTGGCGTTGCCCTTGTGGACGACGTCGGCGCCGAGCCGCATCAGGCCGTTGATCACGCGGTAGACGGCGTTCTCGTTGCCGGGGATCAGCGACGAGGCCAGCAGCACCGTGTCGCCGGGACCGACCTCGATGCGGTGGTCGCGGTTCGCCATACGGCTCAGGGCAGCCATCGGCTCGCCCTGCGAGCCGGTGCACACGAGGACCAGCTGGTCGTCGCGCAGGGACCCGACCTTCTTGATGTCGATGAGCACGCCGGGCGGGACGTGGAGGTAGCCCAGCTCGGCGGCGATGGTCATGTTGCGGACCATCGACCGGCCCACCATGGCCACCCGTCGCCCGGCCTTGTGCGCCGCGTCGAGCACCTGCTGGACCCGGTGCACGTGCGAGGAGAAGCAGGCCACGATGATGCGACCGGTGGTGTGGCGGAAGACCTTGTCGATGGCCGGGGCGATCTCGCGCTCGGGCGTGGTGAAGCCGGGGACCTCAGCATTGGTGGAGTCGGTCAGGAAGAGGTCGACCCCCTCCTCGCCCAGACGCGCGAAGGCCCGCAGGTCGGTGAGGCGGCGGTCCAGCGGCAGCTGGTCCATCTTGAAGTCACCGGTGTGCAGCAGCGTGCCCGCGGCGGTGCGCACGCACACCGCGAGGGCGTCGGGGATGGAGTGGTTGACCGCAACGAACTCCAGGTCGAAGACGCCGGCCTGCTCGCGCTGCCCCTCGCGCACGCCCAGCGTGTAGGGCGTGATCCGGTGCTCCTTGAGCTTGGCCTCGACCAGCGCCAGGGTCAGCTGGGAGCCGATGAGCGGGATGTCCGGTTTGCGCTTGAGCAGGTAGGGCAGAGCCCCGATGTGGTCCTCGTGCCCGTGCGTGAGGACCACGGCGTCGACGTCGTCCAGGCGGTCCTCGACGTAGTCGAAGTCCGGGAGGATCAGGTCGATGCCCGGGTGGTGCTCCTCGGGGAAGAGGACCCCGCAGTCGATGATCAGCAGCCGGCCGCGGTGCTCGAGCACCGTCATGTTGCGGCCGACCTCCCCAAGACCGCCGAGGGCGACGACCCGCAGGCCGCCCTTGGGCAGCGCGGGCGGGGTGGTGGGGACCTCGGTCACGAGGTCGGGTGCAGCGGAAGCAGAAGTCACATCAGTCCTGAGCTACGGAGGCCGGATCGGACGATCTCGGCCTGGTCGTCGGTGGCCGGGACCAGCGGCAGGCGCACGTCGGCGTGGGCGATGACGCCCAGCTCGACGAGTGCCGCCTTGGTCATGATGGCCCCCTGGGTCACGTTCATGACGGCGTCGACGACGGGCACGAGGCGGCGATGGATCTCGCGCCCCCGCTCGACGTCGCCGCCCTGGATGGCCCCCACCATCTCGGCATACGCGTCGCCGGCCACGTGGGCCACGACGCTGACGATGCCGACGGCGCCGAGCGCCAGGTGGGAGAAGTTGGCGACGTCGTCGCCGGAGTACCACTGCAGGTCCGTGGCGCGCTGGACCTTGGTCGCGGCCCACAGGTCGCCCTTGGCGTCCTTGACCGCCACGATGCGCGGGTGGTCCGCGAGCCGGACCAGCAGGTCGGTGGGGATCGGGACGCCCGCCCGACCGGGGATGTCGTAGAGCATGACGGGCAGCTCGGTGGCGTCGGCCACGGCGCGGAAGTGCGCCTCCAGCCCGGCCACCGAGGGCTTGTTGTAGTAGGGCGTCACGACGAGCAGCCCGTCGGCGCCCGCGTCGGCGGCCTGGCCGGCCAGCTCGATCGTGTGCCTGGTGTCGTTGGTGCCGACGCCCGCGACGACGTGCACGCCATCGCCGACGGTCTCACGCACCAGGCGGACCAGCTCGGCCTTCTCGTCGTCCGTGGTGGTCGGCGACTCGCCCGTGGTGCCGTTGACGACGATGCCGTCGTGGCCGTGGTCGACGAGGTGGCGCGCGACCTGACGCACGCCGTCACGGTCGATCGAGCCGTCGGGGAGCATCGGGGTCACCATGGCCGACAGGACTCGGCCGAACGCGGGTGAGGTCGTCATGAGGTCAATGTATCCCGGGGTGCGCGCGAGGGGCGGTGACCGCCACGGGCATGGGTCGGCGCCGGACATGTGAATCGCGTAGCCACCCGCTCGGGGGTCCGGGTGGCTACGCGATTCACGGACTACATCGGCAAGGGGGGCGATCTCGTTACAGCCGGGTCGCGGGAACTCGTGTGACCTGGCTCACATCGGCTGGCCGCTCCCTCGCGCCCCGTCGATGACCGTATGACGGACCTGCCCGGCTACCGTGGTCGCCATGCAGCAGTACCTCGACCTCCTCGACCACGTCCTCACGACCGGGGTGGACAAGGCGGACCGCACGGGCACCGGCACGCGCAGCGTCTTCGGGCACCAGATGCGCTTCGACCTCGCCCAGGGCTTCCCGGTCCTCACGACCAAGAAGCTCCACCTGCGGTCGATCATCGGCGAGCTGCTGTGGTTCCTGCGGGGCGACACCAACGTGCGCTGGCTGCAGGAGCGCGGGATCTCCATCTGGGACGAGTGGGCGGATGCGGACGGCGAGCTCGGACCCGTCTACGGCCACCAGTGGCGGTCCTGGCCCACCCCGGACGGCCGCCAGGTCGACCAGATCGGTCAGGTGATCGCGTCGCTGCGCAGCAACCCCGACTCGCGGCGCCACATCGTCTCCGCCTGGAACGTCGCGGACGTCGACCGCATGGCCCTGCCGCCCTGCCACACGATGTTCCAGTTCTACGTCGCCGAGGGGCGGCTGTCCTGCCAGCTCTACCAGCGCAGCGCCGACATCTTCCTCGGTGTGCCGTTCAACATCGCGTCCTACGCCCTGCTCACGATGATGGTCGCGCAGCAGACGGACCTCGAGCCGGGCGACCTCGTCCACACGCTCGGCGACGCGCACCTCTACTCCAACCACCTCGACCAGGCGCGCCTGCAGCTCACGCGCACGCCGCACCCGCTCCCCACGAT
Organism: Arsenicicoccus sp. UBA7492; assembly: GCF_002479615.1. Taxonomy (NCBI): domain Bacteria; kingdom Bacillati; phylum Actinomycetota; class Actinomycetes; order Micrococcales; family Intrasporangiaceae; genus Arsenicicoccus; species Arsenicicoccus sp. UBA7492. The sequence continues at coordinate 10,920 of NZ_DLOE01000054.1, forward strand.
GCACGTCGCGCGGCGCCCGTCGATCGACGCCTACGAGCTCGAGGACTTCACCCTCGAGGGCTACGTCGCCGACCCGAGCATCAAGGCACCGATCGCCGTATGACGTCCCGGACGCTCACCCTCGTCGCGGCGCTGGGTCGCAACGGCGCCCTCGGGCGGGACGGGCACCTGCTGTGGCAGCTGCCGGGCGACCTCCCCCGCTTCAAGGCCCTGACCCAGGGGCGTCCGCTCGTCATGGGGCGCAAGACCTACGAGTCGATCGGTCGCGCCCTGCCGGGCCGACGGACGATCGTGGTGACCCGGGACGCCAGGTGGGTCGTCCCGGATGCGGAGACCGCGTCCTCCCTCGAGGAGGCGTTGGCGCTGGCCGGCGACGACGAGGTGTGCTGCGGCGGAGGCGGCGAGATCTATGCCCTCGCCCTGCCCCTGGCCGACCGGCTCGAGCTGACCGAGGTGGACGACGCCCCGGAGGCCGACACGTGGTTCCCTGAGATCGATCGCGAGCAGTGGCGCGAGGTCCGGCGCGAGGAGGTCGCGGCGACCGACGCCCACCCGGGGTTCGCGTTCGTGACCTACGACCGGGTGCGGGGCTGACGCTCGTGCGCAACCGCGCCGTCCTGCTGCTGATGCTCCCGGCGATCGTCGCCGCCATCGGGGTCGCGGTCGCCTGGACGCGCTCGCGCGAGCTGGCCGCCCGTGCGGCGGGCCGAGAGCGCGGGCGCGCGCTCGTCTGGCCGCTCACGCTCGGCGGTGCGCTGGCCGGGCTGCTCCTGGGGGTGGCCGTGGGCGTCCTGACCGGGCTCGCCGGTGGACGCGCGGACCTGGGCCGGGACGCCATGGACGGGACCTTCCTGCTCGTCCCGGGGATGCTGGCGGGCCTCGGCGCCGGCCTCGCCCGCTGGGCGACGATCAGGGCCGTGTGGCGCCGCCAGAACCGTTTGCGGCGACCACGTCGACCGCGCCGGGGCTGAGCGAGGCGGCCAGCACGGGTCACCAGCGGTCGAGGGTCACCACAGGCCGAGCAGCTGTCCGCCGATGCGGACGACGAAGCCGCCCACCACCACGATGAACACGATGCGGACGAAGCCCGTGCCTCGCGACACCGCCGTCCGCGCCCCGATGTAGCCGCCGGCGATGTTGGCCAGCCCCATGACGACCCCGATCGGCCACATGACGGCCCCGTGCGGGATGAAGACCGCGAGGGCGGCGAGGTTGGTCGCGAAGTTGGCGATCTTGGCCTTGGCGCTGGCCTCGAGGAAGGCGTAGCCGGTCAGCCCGACCAGGGCGAAGACGAAGAACGATCCGGTGCCGGGTCCCAGCGCCCCGTCGTAGAAACCGATGACCACCCCGATGACCAGCGCCGCCGCGAGGTGGTGGCGGCCGGAGAACCGCAGCTGCGTCGAGGCGCCGAGGCTGGGCTTGACCACCGTGTAGGCGCCCACGACGACCAGCGCCACCAGGATGATCGGGTTGAACGCCTCCTTGGGGATCCTGGTGGCCACGACCGCGCCGAGCGACGACCCGGCGAACGCCGCCACCGCGAGCGGGATCGCGGTGCGCAGGTCGGGACGCACCCGGCGGTAGTAGGTCACGGCGCTCGTGGAGGTGCCGCAGATCGAGGCCAGCTTGTTGGTGGCGAGGATCTGCGCGGGCGAGGCGCCGGGCAGACCGACGAGCAGCGCGGGCAGCTGGATCAGCCCTCCCCCGCCGACGACGGCGTCGACCCAGCCCGCGCAGAACGCGGACGCCACCAGGAAGAGCACGACCTGGAGGGACAGCTCACCCACGCCCGCACCACCGGTCGACGATCGTGAGGACGTCGAGCAGCTCGTGGGCCACTGCGTCGGGCTCCGCCGCGTGCGAGACCTGCTGCGACACGGGGATCCGCGAGTGCGGCACCCACACCGCTCGCATGCCCACCTGCTGCGGACCGTGGACGTCCTCGAAGGACCGGTCCCCGACGTAGACGCACCGCTCCGGCTCGACGCTGACGGCGCGCACCGCAGCGAGGAAGGCCTCGGGATGCGGCTTGGCCCAAGGGATCTCGCTCGAGTAGACGTCGGCGTCGATGAGGTGGGCGACCCCGTCCCGCTCGAAGACGCCACGGTGATAGTCGCGGGTCCAGATCGTGTTGGACAGCACCCCGACGCGGATCCCCCGCTCGCGCAGGCCGGTCCACAACGGCTCGACCTGCGGGTGGGTGAGCGTGTGCGGCTCCCAGAAGGTCTCGTAGGCCGCCAGCCCGGCCAGCGTTGCCTCGTGCTCGGGGTCGAGTCCCACCTGCGTCAGCAGGTCCGCGAGGCGCCCAGACTCGTGGCTGGTGCGGGAACGCTGCCAGAGCTCGTCCTCGGCGAGCAGGATGCGCGCCGTCAGCTCGTGGAGCGAGCAGGCCATCGTGCCGTAGCCGCGGGAGAACTCGACCCACTGCTGGCGCAGGTCGACGTCGTGCCAGGGGGTCAGGGTGCCGCCCCAGTCGAAGACGACGGCACCCACCGGCGAGGTCGCCGGGTCCGGAGCGCGTGCGGGGCCGGTCAGGACCGCACCTCCCGGGCGATCTCGGCGACGACGTCGGCCACGGCGACCTCGCGGCGGTCGCCCGTGCGCCGGTCCTTGATCTCGACGGTGCCGTCGGCCAGGCCCTTGCCCACGACCACGATGGTCGGGACCCCGATGAGCTCGGCGTCCTTGAACTTCACCCCGGGGCTGACCTTGGCGCGGTCGTCCACGATCGAGGTGATCCCCTGCGCGGCGAGCTCGGTCACGATCCGGTCGGCCTCGACGAAGACCGCCTCGTCCTTGCCGGTCGCGACGACGTGCACGTCGGCGGGGGCGACGTTGCGCGGCCACACCAGACCGATCTCGTCGTGGTTGGCCTCGGCGATGGCGGCGACCGCGCGCGAGACGCCGATGCCGTAGGAGCCCATCGTGACGGTGACGAGCCGGCCGTTCTCGTCCAGCACCTTGAGACCCAGGGCCTCGGCATACTTGCGGCCGAGCTGGAAGATGTGGCCCATCTCGATGCCCCGGGCGGCGCGCAGGGTGCCGGCGCCGTCGGGCGCGACGTCGCCGTCCCTGACCTCGGCGGCCTGGACGGTCCCGTCGGCCGTGAAGTCGCGGCCGTGGACGAGGTTGACGACGTGCACGCCGGGCTTGTTCGCCCCGGTCGCCCAGGACGAGCCGTCCGCGATGCGCGGGTCGAGCAGGTAGCGGATCCCGGTGCGGGACACCACCTTGCCGTCCTCGTCGCGCTCGACGGTCTCCCCCAGCGCGCCCGGCCCGATGTAGCCGCGGACGAGCTGCGGGTAGGCCGTGAAGTCCGCCTCGGTGAACTCCTCCACCTCGGCGGGCGCGACCTGGGCCTCGAGGCGCTTGAGGTCGACCTGGCGGTCTCCGGGCAGGCCCACGACGAGGGGCTCGCGGGTGCCGTCGGGCTGCATGAGCATGACGACGACGTTCTTGAGCGTGTCGGCGGCCGTCCACGCACGGCCGTCGTGGCGCGGGTGCTCCGCGTTGAGCACGTCGACGAGGGTCTCGATGGTCGGGGTGTCGGGGGTGTCCACCTCCTGCGCCGCCGGCACGCCCGAGGCGTCGACGGGCTCGGCCTGCGGCACGACGACGGCCTCCACGTTGGCGGCGTACCCGCTGTCGTCCCGCACGAAGGTGTCCTCGCCGACCTCGCTGATCGCGAGGAACTCCTCGCTCGCCGATCCACCCATCGCGCCCGACGTCGCCTGGACGATGACGTAGTCGAAGCCGAGCCGGTCGAAGATCTTGACGTAGGCGTCGCGGTGCGCGTCGTAGGACTTCTGCAGCCCCTCGTCGGAGACGTCGAAGGAGTAGGAGTCCTTCATGATGAACTCGCGGCCGCGCAGCAGGCCGGCGCGGGGACGCGCCTCGTCGCGGTACTTCGTCTGGATCTGGTACAGCGACAGCGGCAGGTCCTTGTAGGAGCTGTAGAGGTCCTTGACCGCGAGGGTGAACATCTCCTCGTGCGTCGGACCGAGGAGCATGTCGGCGCCCTTGCGGTCGGTGAGGCGGAAGAGGTTGTCGCCGTACTCCGTCCACCGGTTCGTCGACTCGTAGGGCTCGCGCGGCAGCAGCGCGGGGAAGCTCAGCTCCTGCGAGATCTGGTCCATCTCCTCGCGGACGATGCCCTCGACCCGGCGAAGCACCTTGAGCCCCAGGGGGAGCCAGCTGTAGACGCCGGGCGCCGCGCGACGGACGTAGCCGGCGCGCACCAGCAGCCGGTGACCGGGCAGCTCCGCGTCGGCCGGGTCCTCGCGCAGGGTCCGCAGGAACAGGGACGACATGCGCATGATCTCACCGGACACGGTGGGGCTCCTCGGATGGGCGAAGGTGGGACCACGGCAGGATATCGGCCCTGGCTCCTGGCCTCGACCACGTTCGGGCGTAGCCTCGGAGACGGAGGTGAGTGGTCGTGGAGGAGGGCGTCGAGACGCCGGGCGAGGGCGTGCGACCTGGAGGGGACGCCGGCACCGGACCCCTCACGCTGGAGGCGGGGCTGCTGGCCGCGGCGCAGTCCCTGGAGCAGGCCGTGGCGGCGGCGACGACCGCCCACCTGCACCTCACCGAGGCACTGGCGGCCGAGCGGACGTGGGCCCGGCCCGGCGACGCCGTCCTCGACGAGATCCTGACGCGGCGCACCGACGTCGGGCTGTATGCCGCAGGCCTGCTCGTCGACCAGCTCCGCACCGAGGCCCGGACCGCCGCCTCGCGCTACCCCCGCCTCGGGCTGGCTGGCGAGGACGTGCTGCCGATCCCCCGCGACGAGGCGCCCGACGTGGTCGCCGCCTGGTGGCGGGACCTGGACGCCGGCGACCGTGAGGAGGTCCTGCGGCGCCACGCCCCCTGGGTGGGGCGGGCGGACGGGCTCCCCACCGCCGTGCGGCACACGGCCAACCTGCAGGTGCTCGAGGCCGAGATCGCCCGCCGCAGCCGCGAGCTCGACGTCGACACCGGCGCACCCGCCGACGAGGCCACCGTCGAGGAGGAGCGGGACCTGCGCGGCCTGCTCAAGCTCCGGGCGCTGTTCTCCGACCCCGAGCTGCTGGCCGAGGTCCCCGAGGGGCTCGCCCAGGTCTCGACCCCGCCCTCGCGTCGTTTCCTCTATCTCCTGGACGCCCGCAGCTATCCCCTGCGGACGGCCATCGCGCTCGGCGACCCCGACACCGCCACCCACCTGGTGGTGCACGTGCCCGGCACGACCACCACCGTGGACCTGCGCCTCTATCGCGAAGCCACCTGGATGTCCTGGCTGCGCGACGAGACGGTCCGCCTGCTCGGCCCCGACGCACGCGTGGCGGTGATCGACTGGATCGGCTACCAGGCGCCATACGACATCGCCACGCGAAAGGCCCTGGGAGACACGGGGATGCGCGTCCTCGTGCCCGGTGAGGCGTCCGACCCTCGATATGCGCGGGAGGCAGCCGACCACCTGGCGCGCACCCTGGAGGGGGTGCGGGAGATCGCTCCGGCGGGGGCACGCATCGTGGCGAGCGGCCACTCCTACGGCGCGTCCGCCATGGGGCTCGCCCTCGCCCAGCTCGCCGCCCGGCACCACCACGTGGTGGACGCCGCGATGACGGCCGGCGCACCGGGCATCTTCGCCTCCCGCCTCTCCGACCTCGGGCTGGCGCCCGGCACGTTGTACGCCTGCGTCGCTCCCGGCGACCTCATCGGCATCCTGGGCATCTTCGGCGGCGAGGTGCTGCGGATCCCCGGCGTGCACCAGCTGTCCCCGCTGGCCCGACGCGTTGTCTACCCCGACGGCACCTGGACGGTGCTGCGGCCGCCGGTCGGGCACGAGCAGTACTACCACCGCGGCACCGCGAGCCTGCTCCACCTGGCGGCCGTGGTCGCGGACGACCAGCCCCGCATCAAGCTGACGAGCCGCCCGTGGGCGATGCTCACGGGCGGCTCGTCGAGCGCCTCGGACCCCGGCGACGCGGGCGAGGCGGTGCAGTGACGGTTCGATCAGTCGATCAGTCGATCGTCGATCAGTCGAGCTTCTTGCCGCGCGTCTCCGGCATCGTCAGGATGATCAGCGTCGCCACCGCGGCGACTGCCGAGACGACCCAGAAGAAGCGGTCGCCCATCTGGTTCTGGTTGAGCCAGGTGATCAGGTAGGGCGCTCCCCCGCCGAAGACCGCCACCGTGATGTTGTACCAGGCGCCGATGCCGGTGGACCGGACCTCGGTCGGGAACAGCTCGGCCATGATCGCCGGCAGGATGCACGACGCGAAGGCGAACGCGGACATGCCGAGGACGTAGAGGATGGTCAGGCTCAGCAGGTCCGGCTTGATCAGCGAGGATAAGGGCACCATCGCCACGGCATAGAACACCGTGAAGATCAGCATCATCGGCTTGCGCCCGATCTTGTCGGACAGTGCTCCCAACGGGTACTGCAGGGCGATGAAGATGACGATCGAGATCGTGAGCGCCATGAACACGTTCTGACCCACGTCCGGGTTGGTCTTGGCGAACTTCTTGACGACGCTGGAGTTGATGGAGCCGATCAGCGTGTAGTAGGCGACGGCGAACAGCATGGTGGTGCCGACGACGTGCAGCACGGACTTGGGGTAGAGCCGCAGGGTGGTCATCAGGGGGTTCTTGACCTTGTCGACCGCCTTGGCCTTGTGCTCCTCGAAGTGCGCCGACTCCTTGAGGTCCTTGCGCATGAACAGACCGACGAGGGCGAAGATGCCGCCGAGGATGAACGGGATGCGCCAGCCGAACTCCGCCATCTTGGCGGGTCCCAGCGTGCGGGTGAGCCAGAAGCCGAGCGTCGTCGCCAGCAGCAGGGCGACGCCCGTGCCGATGTACATGAACGAGACGTAGCGGCCACGCCGACCTGCGGGGGCGACCTCGGACAGGTAGGCCGAGGTGTTGGACAGCTCGCCGCCGGCCGCGATCCCCTGGGCGATGCGCGCGAGGACGAGGACGAGCGGCGACCAGATCCCGATCTGGTCGTAGGTCGGCAGTGCGCCGATGACGAACGAGCCTCCGGCCATGAGCGCGACGCACACGAGCATCGCGCCGCGACGCCCCGTCAGGTCCGCGACCCGGCCCATCATCCAGCCACCCAGGGGGCGGAAGAAGAACGCGGCGCCGAAGGTCGCGAAGGTCAGCAGGAGTGCGAGGTCCTCGTTCTCCTTCGGAAAGATCTGGGTCGCGAAGTAGGTCGCGAACAGGCCGTAGATGGTCCAGTCGAACCACTCGACCGCGTGGCCCACGGTCGCCGCGGCGATGGGCTTGACCGGGAAGGCCCCGGGTGTCGGCGTCGCCGGCGGGGGGAGGGTGGACTCGGGGGTGGGTGCAACGGTGCTCATGCAGGCTCCTCGGGCGGGTGAGCCGTGCTCCGTCGGACGGCTCCTGGACGGAGGGTGTTGCTTGACGCCACGTCAACGGAATGCGTCTCGCCGGTGCCCTGCGACGAACGGTCGCCCCTTCCTGACGGGCGGTCGGTGACCGCATGTCCACCCACCGACGAACGGCGCGCTCACAGCAGGACGGTGGCGAACTCCCCGACCTCCCGCATACCGATGCGGGCGTAGGTGGCCCGCGCGGCGACGTTGAAGTCATTCACGTACAGCGAGGCGCGAGCGGCGTGCTCCGCCAGCACTGCCTCGACGACGGCTGCCATGGCCGGCCCCGCACGCCGTCGGCCGCGCAGGTGCGGCGCCAGCCAGACCCCCTGGATCTGGGCGGTCCCGAGAGCGACCGAACCCACGTCGGCCTTGAACACCACGTCGGGCCCCTCGGTGACGACATAGGTCCGCCGCTGCTCGATCAGCGAGGCCACGGATCGGCGGTATGACGCCACCGAGCCGACGTACGGCGGGTAGCCGATCTCCTCGGTGAACATGGCCGCCGCAGCCGGCACGACGGCGTCCAGCTCGTCGGGCCCGGCCAGCCGCACGCAAGGGTCCAGAGCGAGGCCGAGCTCGCTGGGCGGGACGGTCGTCGCCATGAGCGGCTGCGACCCGCGGACGGCCCGTGGCATCCCCCACGACGGCGAGAGCAACGCCCAGAGCCCGAGCACCTCGTCGGACGGGCCGAACAGCGAGGAGGCCCAGCGGCTGCGCCGGCGTAGTCGCTGGGCGAAGGCCGGGGCCGTGTCCGGTCCGACCTCGACCGGAACGACGTTGGCTCCGGTCCACACCAGAGATCGCCAGCCGAGGGGGTCGCCCCGGTCGGCGTAGCCGAGCACGCAGCCGGGGGTGGTCCGCAGCGCACCCTCACGGATGCGCGCCGCCACGAAGACGTGGGCGTCAGGCCGACGTGCACAGACAGCGATCGCCGCGTCCTCGTCGGCCGGCGTCAGGGCCTGGATCGGCGATCGGGAGCGGAGCACCCCCCAAGGGTGGACTGCGGTGGGTCGCTTGTCACGCCACCACGCGACGCGCCGGGACGAGTTCGCGCAGCAGAAAAAGGCCCCGCCACGGCAGCTGCCGGACGAGGCCCTTTCTGGCTGCGGGGCTGCTCAGGCCCCGCGGTTGCGAACGGCGCCGGGGGCGGCGCCCATCTCGCCGTGCTCCCCCGAGGTGGCCCCCATCCGGCCGCGCCTCGCAACACCCTCACCATATCAAAGACTTCGATGTCGAAGTGACCTTCGGGGCGCCACGGCCTTGAATCGTCATACAACACATAGAGTGATTTTTTTTCCCCGAATAGGCCTACCCTCGAGTGCTTTGAACTATCACACTGGCTGATGGACAGCCATTCGTGCAGAAACGGTTGCACAGAGTGGTTGTCGCGGCCGTAGCGCCATCATCCGGCCCGGCTGCAGTTCTCCCCTCACCCTCTCGAGGTCTCATGCACACCCCCCTGTCCGCACGCCGGCGACGCCGGCTGACGGGAGGCGTCATCGGCGCCGCCCTGCTCACGTCAACCGCCCTGGGGTCAGCCCAGCTCGCCGCCGCCTCCGCGGCGCCCGTGACGGCGGCGCCCGCTGCGGCGACCGCAGATCGCGACCGGCTGCCCGAGCGCATCTTCGCCCCCGACGCGTTCTGGTATCGCAGGCTGCCGGCGAACACCCCGAAGGACCCGCGCTCGGCGGACATCTCCAAGCACATCTACGACCAGGGCGTCTCGTACTACGGCCGCCCCGGTGCCCCGTCCATCGCGGTCAACACGGTGCGCTACTCCGCGCCGATGTACATGGCCAAGGCTGGCGACCCCACCACGTCGTTCAGGTTCGAGAACTGCCAGGGCAAGTCGTACGGCGACACCGGCCTGATCGCCAACCACCTCAGCAACCTGAGGATCCCGGCCTACGCCCGTCCGGCAGAGGGGACGGACCTCGAGATGCTGGTGTACGACGCGAGCTCCCGCCGCCTCACGGAGACCTGGGTCACCCGCAAGAACAACGGTACCTGGTCGGCGTGCTGGGGCGGCAGCATCCCGGACGCCTCCAAGAGCAACGGCGTCTTCCCGCACCCCTTCGGCACCACTGCCAGCGGGCTCTCCCTCGCCGGGGGCACCATCCGCCCCGAGGAGCTGCGCCGCGGTCGTATCGACCACGTCATCGGCATCGCGCTGCCCCACAACGCCCCCTGGCCCAACGTCTCCCGTCCGGCCAACCGCACCGACGGCTGGAACCCGTCGAGACGACCGGCCGCCGCCGAGGGGCAGATGCTGCGCATCCCGGCCTCCGTCAACCTCGACGCCCTGCGCCTGTCGCCGACGGCGCGGACCATCGCCAAGGCCGCCCAGGAGTACGGCGTGGTCGTCTGGGACACGGCGGGATCGATCAGCTTCCGCGCGGAGAACCCGATCGGCATGACCAGCGACCCCTATCCCGAGCTGTTCCGCGGGCGGGCCGACTGGCAGGAGATGCTGGGCGACCCCGGACGCGGCGAGCGTGGCTTCCCGCTCGAGCTCCTCGAGGTCCTGCCGATGAACTACGAGGCGCCCGTCTCGTCGGCGCCCGCACCCACCCCGACGCCCACTCCCACTCCGACGCCCACTCCCACCAAGTCGACCCCGGCCCCGACCCCGACCCCCACGCCCACCCCGACGCCGACCATTCCGGTGCCGGGACCGGGCGTCGCCACCGTTCGGCAGACCGCGGCCTGGCTCGACCAGACCGATGCCCAGGGCCGGCGATGGGCCGGGCGCGGTGACGCGTTCGACTCGTACAAGACGGGTACGGCCATGGTGGGCCGTGACGTGGCCGGCACCGGTGACGACCAGCTGTACCGCTCCACGGTCTACGGGATGACCTCCTACCGGACCAAGGTCGCCAACGGGACCTACCGGGTCAAGCTCTACACCGCCGAGGACTACTTCACGGCTCCCGGGCGCCGGGTCTACTCCGTCCGGGCGGAGGGCTCAACGGTCCTCAAGGACGTGGACGTCTTCGCCCGCACCGGCGGCGCCTTCCGGGCCTACGAGCCGACCTTCACCGTGACGGTCACCGACGGGCGGCTCGACCTGGGCTTCCACGCCGTCAAGGACACCCCGAGCCTGGCCGCCGTCGAGGTCACCAAGCTCTGACAGCGTCCGCCGACGGGCTCGACGAGAGCGGGCCACCCCTCGTGTGGGGTGGCCCGCTCTCGTCGGTCGTCATCGCGCGTCACGTCATACGGACGCCGCGGACTCAGCCGACGGTGATGGTGGGGCTGCCGGCGGACTCCTCGTCCGCAGGCTCGCCCATCTCCTCGGCGAGGCGCATGGCCTCCTCGATGAGGGTCTCCACGATCGCGGCCTCGGGGACGGTCTTGATGACCTCGCCCTTGACGAAGATCTGTCCCTTGCCGTTGCCGGACGCGACCCCCAGGTCGGCCTCGCGAGCCTCGCCCGGGCCGTTGACGACGCAGCCCATGACGGCGACGCGCAGCGGCACGGTCATGCCCTCGAGCCCGGCGGTCACGGCGTCCGCCAGCTTGTAGACGTCCACCTGGGCGCGCCCGCAGGACGGGCAGGAGACGATCTCGAGCTTGCGGGGCCGCAGGTTGAGGCTCTGCAGGATCTGGATGCCGACCTTGACCTCCTCGACGGGAGGGGCGGACAGGGAGACCCGGATGGTGTCACCGATGCCCTTGGACAGCAGCGCACCGAAGGCGGTGGCGGACTTGATGGTGCCCTGGAAGGCGGGGCCCGCCTCGGTGACGCCGAGGTGCAGCGGCCAGTCGCCGCGCTCGGACAGCAGCTCGTAGGCCCGCACCATCACGACGGGGTCGTTGTGCTTGACCGAGATCTTGAAGTCGTGGAAGCCGTGCTCCTCGAACAGGCTGGCCTCCCACACCGCCGACTCGACGAGGGCCTCGGGGGTGGCCTTGCCGTACTTCTCGAGGAGGCGCTTGTCGAGGGATCCGGCGTTGACGCCGATGCGGATCGAGGTGCCGTGGTCGCGGGCGGCCGCGGCGATCTCCTTGACCTGGTCGTCGAACTTGCGGATGTTGCCCGGATTGACGCGGACCGCGGCGCAGCCGGCCTCGATGGCGGCGAAGACGTACTTGGGCTGGAAGTGGATGTCCGCGATGACGGGGAGCTGGCTGTGCTGGGCGATCTGCGCCAGGGCGTCGGCGTCGTCCTGGCTGGGGCAGGCCACGCGCACGATGTCGCAGCCAGCCGCCGTGAGCTGGGCGATCTGCTGCAGGGTGGTGTTGACGTCCGAGGTCAGGGTCGTCGTCATGGACTGCACCGAGACGGGCGCGTCACCACCGACATCGACCTTGCCGACCTTGATCTTGCGGGTCTTGCGACGCGGTGCGAGCACCGGCGCCGGAGCAGCAGGCATCCCTAGCGAAACGGTCATGGTGTCAGTATCCCTCACTCATCCGAGCTTGACGGGCCGCACGATGTCGGCATAGATCAGCAGGCCACCCATGACGACCAGGACGACCGACATGGCATAGGCGATGGGCAACCCCTTGGCGACATCTATGTAGCCCGGGTCGGGGCGCCGGGCCACGCGGGCGAACCCGCGACGGATGGCCTCCCACACGGCACCGACGACGTGACCACCGTCCAGCGGCAGCAGCGGGATGAGGTTGAAGACGAAGAGCGCCACGTTGAGCGACGCGATGAGCATGATCAGCGTGATGAGCTTGGAGGTGGTGCCCTCGAGCCCCTGGACCTGGCCGGCGGCGACCTCGCCGCCGATGCGCCCGACGCCCACGACCGAGATCGGGCCGTTGGGGTCGCGCTCCCCCGAGCCGAAGGCCGCCTTGGCGATCCCCACCATCTTCTCGGGGATCTTGACGATGACGCCCGCGGTCTGCGCGACGGCGTTGCCCACCGCCCCCGGCACCGCGGTGATCGGCTGCTTCTCGATCGCACCGACGGGCGCCGACTGCATCCCGATGTAGCCCGTCTGCACGGTCAGCGGCTTGCCGTCCGCCCCGGTCACGGGCACGCCCTCGGCGTCGAGCCGAGGGAGCGCGTTGGTGATGGGGGTGATGGTGAGGGTCTGCTGCTGCCCCGCGCGCTCGACCACGACGGGCAGGGCCTTGCCGGCACTGGGACGCACGACCCGTCCCACGGCGGCGGTGCCGTCGACCGTCGTGCCACCGATGGAGACGATGCGGTCGCCGGGCAGGAGCCCGGCCACCGCGGCCGGGGTGCGCTGGTCGTTCTCGGTGCAGGCGTTCGTGGCGTCGGCGCCGGCCGGGCGCACGCACTCGACGACGGAGGCGACCTTGGCCCCGTGCTCGACGAAGACCCCGTGCCCCATGAGGACGCCACCGATGAGGACCGTCGCGATGACGAGGTTCATGGTGGGGCCGCCGAGCATGACGACGACCTTCTGCCAGCTCTTGCGCTTGTAGAACACGCGGTCCTCGTCGCCGGGCTGGATCTCCTCCATCGACTGGGTGCGGGCGTCGTCGACCATGGCGGCCCAGCGGCCGGTGCTCGAGGCCCGGAGGTGGTGCTCGTCCTCACCCCTGCCCTTGGGCGGGAACATCCCGATCATGCGGACGTAGCCGCCGAGCGGGATCGCCTTGAGGCCGTACTCCGTCTCGCCGAACCGGCGCGACCAGAGCGTGGGGCCGAAGCCGATCATGTACTGCGGCGCCTTGACCCCGAACAGCTTGGCCGGGACCAGGTGGCCGATCTCGTGCAGCGCGATGGAGACACCCACGCCGACGACGACGAACAGGATGCCGAGGATCGTCAGGACCACGGTCATGCGGACTCCTCGGTCATGCGGGCTCCTCGGTCGGGGTGGAGGCGGGACTCAGGCCGAGCACCTCGCGGGCCCGGGCACGCGCCCAGGACTCGGCACGCAGCACAGCGGCAACGTCCAGGTCCGAGGCGTTGTTCCCGACGTTGGCGGCCTGCTCGCCGCCGGCGTGGTGCTCGTCGACGACCCGCTCGACGGTGTCGACGATGTCGAGGAAGCCGATCCGGCCGGCGTGGAAGGCCTCGACGCACTCCTCGTTGGCGGCGTTGTAGACCGCGGGGTAGGTCCCGCCCGCCTCGCCGACCCGGTAGGCCAGCGGGACGGAGCGGAAGGCCTCACGGTCCAGCGGGAGGAACTCCCACGTCGACGCGCGGGTCCAGTCGACCGGCGTCTCCACGTCGCGCAGGCGATCGGGCCAGGCGAGCCCGAGCGCGATGGGCACCAGCATGGTGGGCAGCCCGATCTGGGCGACCACCGCGCCGTCGCACCACTCGACCATGGAGTGGATGTACTGCTGCGGGTGCACCACGACCTCGATGTCGGCGAAGGGCACGTCGAACAGGTGGTGCGCCTCGATCACCTCGAGCCCCTTGTTGACCAGGGTCGCGGAGTTGGTGGTGATGACCTTGCCCATGGCGAAGTTGGGGTGAGCCAGCGCCTGCTCCGGCGTCACCTCGCGCAGCTCGTCGCGGGCGCGACCGCGGAAGGGCCCGCCGCTGGCGGTGATCACCAGCCGCCGCACCTCGTCCCGGCGACCCGCCAGCAGGCTCTGGGCGATGGCGCTGTGCTCGGAGTCGACCGGCACGATCTGGCCCGGCCGGGCCGCACGTGTGACGATCGGGCCGCCGACGATCAGGCTCTCCTTGTTGGCGAGCGCGAGCGTGCTGCCCGCCTGGAGCGCCGCCAGGGTCGGCCGCAGGCCGATCGACCCGGTGATGCCGTTGAGCACGACGTCCGCTCCGTGCGCCGCCACCTCCTCGGAGGCACCCTCCCCCACGACCACCCGCGGGGCGTATGACGCCAACCCGGCCTCACGGGCGGTCGCCGTGATCGCGCCCCGCACCGCCGTCTCGTCGCCGTCCGCGACGCCGACGAGCTCGACCTGGAGCCGGACGGCCTGCTCCGCGAGGAGGGCGAGGTTGCGGCCGCCGGCGCTGAGCGCGGTCGCCGTGAACCGGTCGGGGTTGCGGGTGATCACGTCGATCGCCTGGGTGCCGATGGAGCCGGTGGAGCCGAGGAGCGCGACCGTGCGGTGGCCGGCGCGATAGGTGTGCGCGGGGGGCGGCGGGCTGTCGGCATACGGGCTCTGGCTCACCCGACCATCCTCGCACCGATCGACCCGTGTCTCGGCCGTCCCCGGGGCGTGCCGGTTCAGTCGGTGGGCCCGCCGCCGGACTGCAGCACCCGCCAGGTGTCGGGACCGACGATGCCGTCGACCGTCATGCCCAGCCGGGTCTGCAGCGTGCGGACGGCGCGCTCGGTGTCGGCGCCGAAGCGTCCGTCCGCGGTGACCGGGATGTCCTGTGCCGCGAGCGATCGCTGCACCCGCGAGACCGCCTCGCCGGTGCTGCCCCGGCGCAGCCTGGGCGTGGGGCCCTGCGAGAGGAGCAGGGTCCACACGTGCGCCTCGACGTGGGGGACCCAGGCCTGCCAGCCGAGCCGGCGGGCGACCTGGTCGTAGGCCTGCCTGGTCACCGGGCCGTAGACGCCGTCGACCGTCAGGCTCGCTCCCTGCTGGCGGAGCAGGCACTGGAAGGCCTCGACCGCCGGACCGCGCGCCCCGGGATCGAGGTCGGGATAGCGCCGCAGGGTCGGGGAGCACGCCCGGGCGGCGGGGGCTGCGCCTGCGACGACCACGCTGGTCGGGCTCACGGTAGCGCCCGTCCTCACGGCCTGCGTCGAAGCCGGTCCGGCGGCCGGCGTCCCAGCGGGTTCGGTCACCGGCGCCGAGACCGGCTCGCCCGCCGCCGATCCCGTAGCCGTCGCGGTCACGGTCCGGGTCACCTGCACGACCTCGGTCCCCTCGACCCCCGAGGAGCAGCCCGCGATCGCCGGGCAGAGCGTCAGGACGGCGGCAGTGGCCACGGCTGCGGCGCTGCCCCTCCCGGGTGGGATGGAGCTGGTGGAGCGGTTCATCGATGCCTCCTGGTGCCGCGTGGTCGCTGACGATGGTCTCGCGCCGCCGCCTCCAACGGGAGGGGGTGGATCTGAGGATCAGTCTCCGACGTGCTCACCGGTCTGCAGCGCGCGCCAGGTGGCCGGCCCGACGACGCCGTCGACCGTGTGGCCGGTGAGGGACTGGTACTCCCGCACGGCCGCGTCCGTCTGCTCGCCGAAGATGCCGTCGACCGGGATGGGCGAAACCGCGATCCCGATGGCGCGCTGGACCCGACGCACGGCCTCGCCGCGCGACCCCCGGGTGAGCCTGGGTGTGGGGCCGGCTGCGTAGAGGACGATCCACTCGCGCGTCATCACGTCGGGGGACTGGGGTGACTCCCCCAGCGCCCGCTCGACCACCCGGGCGTACGCGATGGCCGTCTGCTCGCCGAACACGCCGTCCACCACGACGTCCTCGCCGGCCTGGTCGAGCAAGCACTGGAGCGTCGCGACGCTGCGTCCGCGCTGCCCCATCGTCAGCAGCCCGTAGTGGTCGGGCGTCCCACAGCGCCCGGCAGCCTGCTCGGGATAGGCGGTCGCGCGACGGCCGGTGGTCGGGCCCTCGCGGGCCGCGACGCCGGGCGAGGCGCCCTCACCGGAACCGGCGTGTGGCTGGGCCGTCGTCGTGACGGTGACGGTCGCGGACGCGGCGGGTGACGGAGACGTCGTGGCTGCAGAGGGCGTCGGCGTCACGGTGACCGTCCGGGTCGGGGCGGCCGTCCCTGCGCCCGCCCCACAACCGGTCAGCGTCACGGTCACCGCTATCGTCAGCGTCCATCCCCCGCCCGCCAGCAGCACCTGCAGGAGGCTGCGGCGCGGCGTCATACGCGTCCCCATGGGGTCATCCTCCCGCGCGACCGGGCAGGACGCGCGAGGACCGCGCACGGCTCACCCGGACGGCGTCTCGACCCACCCTCCACGGCGAGGGGGAGGTCACAGCACGAGGGCGGTCGCGGGGTCACCTCCGGGACTAGGGTGGTCGAGGGCGGCGACCGCCACCGACATCCACGGGGAGGACCATCATGGCCAAGGACCGCACCGGGCTCAGCCTCGGCTACCGCATCATGTGGCGGATCCGCTACGTCGGGGTGAGCGTGTTCGGGCCGGCCCAGCTGGACCCCGACAACGACCCCAAGGACAACCTGCTGCGCGAGCGGCGGCGCAAGGTCGCCGCCGCCCACGCCGCGGCCGGGACGACTCCCCCGGCCTGAGCCCCTCCGGGGCGAGCGGGCCGTATGCCGGGCCCGTCGGCTCAGTGCACCAGGACCGCCACCACGGCGATCACGGGCAGCGACACGAGGGTCGTCAGCAGCACGGCGTCCCGGGCCAGCAGCACGCTGCGGTCGTAGCGCACGGCGTGGGTGAAGACGTTCTGCGCGCACGGCAGCGCGGCGGTCACCACCGCCGCGAGCCGGTGGACGCCGGTCAGGCCGAGCGCGCTCGCCAGGGCCAGGGCGGCCAGCGGCTGCACCCCCAGCTTGCACACGACGATGGTGACGATCTGCCCCGTGGACCCGGAGGCGCCCGGGCGAGGACCCAGCCGCAGCGACACCCCGAAGGCCAGGAGCATCGCGGGCACGGCCATGCCACCGACGATCTCGACCGGCCGCATCACCAGGTCGGGCGGCCGCCAGCCGACCAGGGACATCACGACGCCCGCGAGCGCGCACACCGTCATCGGGTTGCGCCCGACCGCGAGCAGCGTCTCGAGCGGGCGCGGGCGACGGCCGAGGGCATCGACGTCCATCAACGCCATGGCGAGCGGGGTGAGGCAGACGAGCTGCAGCAGCAGGGTGGGTGCCATCAGGGCGACGTCGCCGAGGACGTAGGCCGCGATGGGGATCCCGAGGTTGCCGGCGTTGACGTAGGCCGCGGCCAGCGAGCCGATCACCGCCTCGCCCAGGTCCGGGTGCCAGCGCGGCACCACGACGGCGAGGTAGACCGCCACGGTGATCACGACGGACGAGGCGGACACGAGCAGGTTGTGCCCCACCACCTGGGCGAAGGGGGTGCGGGACAGCACGTCGACCAGCAGCGCGGGCGAGGCCACGAAGAAGGCCAGGCGGGACAGCACGCGTTGCGCGCTCGCGTCGAGGACCCCGAGGTGCGCGAGCAGGAAGCCCAGCCCCGCGAGGGCGCCGATGATCCAGAACCCCGCGGCGACACCGGACATGGCGTGCTCCTCTCAGCGCTCGGTGGACGGGAGGCGTCCACCGAGCAGACGGGCCGCCACCGCGCAGGCGACGGCGGCCAGCAGCATGAGCACGCCGATGACGTTGGCCTCCGCCGGGATCCCCCGCAGGTAGGCCGTGTAGACATAGGTCGGGAAGGTGGCGACCTCGCCCGACACGAAGGTCGTGATGATGACGTCGTCGATGCTGAGGGCGAAGGACAGCAGGGCTGCGGCGACCACGCCGGGCAGCACCCCCGGCACCGTGACCCGCCAGAAGGTCGCGGCGGGCCCGGCATACAGGTCGGCGGCCGCCTCCTCCAGGCCGGGATCGAGCGACTCGAGCCGCGCCCGCACGGTCACGACGACGAAGGACAGGCAGAACATCACGTGCGAGAGGACCACGGTCCACCACCCCAGCTCGAGCCCCACGCGGGTGAAGCCCTGCACGAAGATCGTCAGCAGGGACGCGCCGAGGACGACCTCGGGGGTGGCCATGGGCAGCAGCACCAGTGCCTCGACCGCCCGTCGGCCGCGGAACCGGCCCCGCGCCAGCGCGAGCGCCATCATGGTCCCCAGCGTGGTGACCAGCACCGTCGAGGCGAGCCCCACCTCCAGCGAGGTGCCGAGCGCCTCGCAGACCCCCGGGGCGCCGCACGGGTCGCGCCAGTGGTCCAGGGTGGGGCGGCCGCTCCAGGCGATGTTGGACCTCGTGTAGCCGTTGAACGAGAACACCACGACGTAGGCCACCGGCAGGAGCAGGTAGGCCAGCACCAGCACGGACACCAGGACGACGACGTGGTCGGCGACCCACCGCCGGGCCGACGACGAGCGCGACGAGCCCCCGCTCACACCAGCTCCCGGGTGCCGTAGCGCCGGAGGTACAGCAGGACGAGCACGAGGATGGCCAGCATCAGCGTGAACGACAGCGCCGCGGCCACCGGGTAGCCACCGATCACGCGGAAGAACTGGGCGTCGATGGCGTTGCCGACCATCGACGTGCCGCGGTCCGAGCCGAGCAGGTCGGCGTTGACGTAGTCTCCGGCTGCGGGGATGAAGGTCAGCAGCGTCCCGGCGACGATGCCCGGCATCGCCAGCGGCACGGTGACCAGCCGGAAGGTCTGCCACGGGCCGGCGTAGAGGTCTGCGCCGGCGGCCAGCACCGACCGGTCCACCCGCTCCAGGGAGGCGAGGACGGGCAGGAGCATGAAGGGCAGGAAGGTGTAGGTCAGGCCCATGACCACGGCGAACGGCGTCTCGGTCAGGTGCCCGCCGGGCAGCAGGTGCAGCGCCCGCAGGGTGGACGCGACCGGCGCGTCGTCGGCGAGGATCTGGCGCCACGCGACCGTGCGCAGGATGAACGGCGTGAAGAACGGCGCGACGACCAGCACCATGAGCACGCCACGCCACCGCCCCGCGCGGAAGGCCATGGTCCAGGCCAGCGGGAACGCCAGCACCAGGCACAGCAGCGTCGCGAGGCCGGCATACAGGAAGGACCGACCCAGCTGCCCGCCGAAGCCGGTCAGGGCCACGAGGTAGTTGCCGACGTTGACGTCGCGGTAGTAGTAGCCGGGGAAGCCCGGGTAGCCCGACTGCAGGCTCACGCTCGCGAGCTGCACCAGCGGCGCGACGAACAGAACGCCGAGCCAGAGCAGCCCGGGGAGGAGCAGCAGGTATGCCGCGCGCCTGCTCACGGAGAGGTCACCCGCACGGGCGCGGACCCCGCTGCCGAGGCGTCGGCGCCGAGATCGGCGTCGCTGCCCTCGCCGACCTCGCCGACCGTGTCGACCTCGTCGCCCTCGTCGCCCTCGTCGCTGGGGAGCGTGAACGTGTGCCGCAGGTCCCAGGCGACGGTGACGAGGTCCCCCGGGCGAGCCGTGGCGTCGACGTCGAGGTTCTGCTCGTAGGCCGTCCAGGTGCCGACGCCGGGGACGTCCAGGACGTACTGCGTCGCCACGCCCGTGAACGCGACGTCGAGCACGCGCGCCCCCGCGAGGACGTTCGCGACGGACCGCCGGCGGACCTCGGCCCCGTCAGCGACGATCCGGACCTTCTCCGGTCGCACCCCGACCAGCGAGCGCCTGGCGTCCGGCGCGGCGGCCCGTGACCGCAGCACCCGCACCCGCTGGCCGCCGAGCTCCACGACGAGCAGGTCGCCCTCCGCCCCGACCACCGTGACCGGGGCGAGGTTGGACTGCCCGAGGAAGGTGGCGACGAACCTGGTCCGGGGCAGGTCGTAGAGCTCGGCCGGGGGCCCGAGCTGCTCGATCCGGCCCTGGCGCATCACGGCGACGGTGTCGGCCATGCTCATGGCCTCCTCCTGGTCGTGCGTGACGTGCACGAAGGTCAGGCCCGTCTCGGCCTGGATCCGCTTGAGCTGCAGCTGCATCTGCCGCCGCAGGCGCAGGTCGAGGGCGCCCAGCGGCTCGTCCAGCAGGAGCACCTCGGGCCGGTTGACCAGGGCCCGCGCCAGCGCCACGCGCTGCTGCTGGCCACCGCTGAGCCGGGAGGGGCGGCGGCTCGCCATACCGTCGAGCTCGACGAGGGCGAGCGCCTCGCGGGCCTGCTCGGCGGCCGCCGCGCGCGGGACCCCACGACGGCGCGGCCCGAAGGCCACGTTGTCGCCGACGCTGAGGTGCGGAAAGAGCGCGTAGGACTGGAACACCGTGTTGACCGGGCGCTCGTGCGGCCGCAGCGGCGTGACGTCCCGCTCCCCCAGCAGCACCCGCCCCGCGTCGGGGCGCTCGAGCCCCGCCACCATCCGCAGGGTCGTCGTCTTGCCGCACCCCGAGGGCCCCACGAGCGCGAAGAAGCTGCCCGCCGCCGCGTGCAGGGACAGGTCGTCCACGACCACGTCCCGCCCGAAGCTCTTGGTGAGGCCGTCGAGCCTCAGGTCACCGGCGCTCACTGCCCCACCACCTGCGTCCACATCGCGGCGTACTCCTGCTCCTCGCGCGGGTCCAGGGCCCGGAACACGCTCGTCCGGCGCGCCAGGAAGTCCGCCGTGGGAAAGATCAGCGGGTCCTCGACGCGCTCGGGGTCGACCTTCTCCATGGCCTTCTGCGCGCCGGCAACCGGGCAGATGTAGCCCACCCACGCGGCGACCTGCGCGGCGATCTCGGGCTGGTAGTACCAGTCGAGCAGCCGCTGGGCGTTGCGCCGGCGCGGCGAGGTGACCGGAACGACGGCGTTGTCGCTCCACAGCATCCCGCCGGACTCGGGGACGACGAAGGTCCACCGCTCGTTGCCGGTCTCGGCGCGCAGCGTCGCGATGTCGCCGCTCCACACCAGGCCGGCCAGCGCGTTGCCGCTCTGCAGGTCCTGGACGTAGGAGTTGCCGCGGATCCGCCGGATCTGGCCGTCGCGCAGCCGGCGGTCGACGACCTCGACGGCGGCGGCCAGCTGGTCGCGGGTGAAGGGCCTCGCCGGGTCGACGCCCTGGCTGCGCAGGATCACGCCGAGCGTGTCGCGCCACTCGCTCAGCCCCACGACCCGGCCCTCGAGGTCGGGACGCCACAGGTCCTCGACGGAACGGATCTCCTTGACCTTGCTCGCGTCGTAGCCGATCCCCGTCAGGCCGGACTGCCACGGCAGCGAGTACTGGCGTCCCGGGTCGAACGGCGCGTCCATCAGCTCGGGCAGCACGTTGCCGGCGTGCGGCATCCGGATCAGCTCGAGCGGCTGGACCAGCTCCTGGTCGATGACCCGGTTGACCATCCAGTCCGACAGGACGACCAGGTCACGCCCGATGTCCTGGCCGGCGCGCAGCTGCGGGGCGATCTTGTTGACGTAGAGGTCGTTGTCGTCGATCTCCTCGGAGTAGCTCGCCTGGATCCCGGTGGCCCGGACGAAGGCGTCGAGGGTCGGGAACCGCTTGGTGGACTCGTCCTGGTCGAGGTACTGCGTCCAGCTCGCGAACGCGACCCGGCGGTCGGTGGCCGAACGGTCCACCGGCAGCGCCCTGGTCGTCCGCGCGGCCGCGGGGGGCTCCGGCGGGGCGCAGGCCGCGAGCAGGCCGGCAGCCGCAGCCGAGCCGAGCAGGCTGCGGCGCGACAGCGCGCGGTCGGGCATCAGGCACGGACCTCCGGGGGCGGCCCAGGTGGGCGGAGACAAACCTGGGCAACGCTACCAGCGGTATGCCGGGGCCCGGCGCGCGGACGACGGACGTGAGAGGGCCGGTCGCCCTGCGGCGACCGGCCCTCACGACATACGGCGGGCGTGGTGCAGGCTCAGCCCTGGGGCCGGAGCACGGCCGTCAGACTGTCGAGCACGCTGCGGTCCTCGATCGTCGACGGCACCTGCGCCTCCTGCCCGTCCGCGATCTGGCGCATGGTCTTGCGCAGGATCTTGCCGGAGCGCGTCTTGGGCAGACCGTCGACGATGTCGACCTGGTTGAGGGCGGCGACGGCGCCGACCTCCTCGCGGACGCGCTGGACCAGCTCCTTGCGGAGCGTCTCCTGGGCCTGCGGGGTCGACGCGTCGATGCCGGACTTGAGCATGACCAGCGCGCGGGGCACCTGGCCCTTGAACGAGTCGGCCACCCCGATGACCGCGCACTCCGCCACGGCGGGGTGACCGGCGAGCGCGGCCTCGATCGACCCGGTCGACAGGCGGTGGCCGGCGACGTTGAGCACGTCGTCGGTGCGGCCCATGACATAGAGGTAGCCGTCCTCGTCGATGTAGCCACCGTCGCCGGTCAGGTAGTAGCCGTGGTAGGCCGACAGGTAGCTCGAGACATAGCGGTCGTCGTCCTGCCACAGCGTCGGCAGGGTGCCGGGGGGCATGGGCAGCTTGATGACGATGGCGCCCTCGGTGCTGGCGGGGACCTCGTTGCCCTGGTCGTCGAGGACGCGCACGTCATACCCGCAGACCGCGGTCGACGGCGAGCCGGGCTTGATCGGCAGCTCCTCGATCCCCCGCGGGTTGGACGCGATCGGCCAGCCGGTCTCGGTCTGCCACCAGTTGTCGACGACGGGCTTGCCGGTGCGCTCGGTCGCCCAGTGGTAGGTGTCGGGGTCGAGCCGCTCGCCCGCGAGATAGATCGTGCGCAGGCTGGACGTGTCGTAGTCGGCGAAGAGCTTCGCCTCCGGGTCCTCCTTCTTGATCGCCCGGAAGGCCGTGGGCGCCGTGAACAGCGAGGCGACGCCGTAGTCCTGCACGACCCGCCAGAAGGCGCCGGCGTCGGGGGTGCCGATCGGCTTGCCCTCGTAGACGATCGTGGTCGCGCCCACCAGGAGCGGGGCGTAGACGATGTAGGAGTGCCCGACCACCCAGCCGACGTCGGAGGCGGTGAACATCGTGTCGCCCGCCTCGATGCCGTAGAGGTTGGGCATCGACCAGCGCAGGGCCACGGCGTAGCCGCCGCTGTCGCGCACGATCCCCTTGGGCTTCCCCGTCGTGCCGGAGGTGTAGAGGATGTAGAGCGGGTGGGACGACTCGACCGGCACGCACTCGGCGGGCTGCACGACCCCGGGGCGCATGACCTCGGCCCAGTCCAGGTCACGCTCCCCCATCTCGGCGGGCTGCTGCTCGCGCTGCAGGATGACGCAGCGGTCGGGCTTGTGCTCCGCGCGGCGGATCGCCTCGTCGAGGTAGGGCTTGTAGGCCACGACCCGCTTGGGCTCGATGCCGCAGCTCGCGCTGACGACGACCTTGGGGGCTGCGTCGTCGATGCGGGCGGCCAGCTCCTGGGGGGCGAAGCCACCGAACACGACCGAGTGGATGGCGCCGATGCGGGCGCACGCCAGCATCGCGACGACGGCCTCGGGGACCATCGGCATGTAGATGACGACCCGGTCGCCCTTGGTCACGCCGAGGTCGCGCAGCACGCCG
The DNA here is from genome assembly GCF_002479615.1 of Arsenicicoccus sp. UBA7492. Classification (NCBI taxonomy): domain Bacteria; kingdom Bacillati; phylum Actinomycetota; class Actinomycetes; order Micrococcales; family Intrasporangiaceae; genus Arsenicicoccus; species Arsenicicoccus sp. UBA7492. The sequence continues at coordinate 34,229 of NZ_DLOE01000054.1, forward strand.
GCGAAGCGGGACACCAGCTCGAGCAGCTCGGCGTAGGTGTAGCTCGCGCGGGCACCGGTGACCGGGCTGTCGTAGTGCAGGGCGGCCTGGTCGGCGCGGCCGTGGACCACGTGGCGGTCCAGCGCGTTGTAGCAGACGTTGAGCCAGCCGTCGGGGAACCACGTGTAGAACGGGGCCCGGCTCTCGTCGAGGACCTGCCTCGGCTTCGTGATCCAGTCGATGTCCTTGGCCGCCTCGGCCCAGAAGGCCTCGGGGTCCTGCCTGCTCGTCTCGTACGCCCTGGCGTAAGCACCCTTGCTCATGCCTCCATCCAACCCGCCGGGCCGGGCGACGGCCAGCGGGACACGGTGTGGCCTGGACGACAGGTAGGTCGAGCGCGGCGAGTGGTCGGTCCCGGTCGCGAGGCGAGGGACCGACCACTCGGGCCGTATGACGGGCGGCCGGGCTAGGCCGGGCTAGCCCGGCTGGCCGGGCTAGGCCGGGCTGGCCGGGCTAGGCCGGACGAGCGGGACTCGGCCGGCGGGTCAGCAGCCGCCGAGGCGCAGGCCGCGCAGGACCTTGACCGGGGCGACGCCGCACCCGACCTGCGCGGTGCCGAGGTCAGCGACGCGCCAGCGGCCGGCCACCTTGCGCAGCAGCACGGTGGCGTCGTCGGTCTGGCCGCGCGTGGGGTGGACCGTCGCCCGCGCCCAGGTCGGGGCGCCGGGGGCGAGGCTGATGCGCTGGACGCGCCAGTCGGCGCGCTTCCAGCCCCGCAGCTGCTTGTCGTTGGCGATGGCGACGTAGATCTGGTGCACGGTGGCCCGCGTGACGACCGCCGAGCGGGCCCGGGTCGCCGAGACCTGGTGCGTCGCCGCGACCGGCTTGGCCGCCGGGGCAGAGGTGGGCGCAGCCAGGGCGGGTGCCGACAGGCTGAGCGTCAGGGTGAGGGCGGCGGTGGCGGTGGTGGCGATGAGGGAACGGCGGGACATGGCTGCGGGGGTCCTTCTGACGAGAGTGCTCTGGCGCGGTGCGCCAACGACATCATGCAGACGCCGCAGGGCGCCGGATGGTTGGCCCGTGTCCCCGAGAGTTCATCGCAGACGCGTCACGCATGATGACGGCATGGAGATCGAGGACCTGCCCACCCTCACGGCCCTGCTCGACGACGGCCACAGCCTGCACGGCGTGCGCGTCCAGGGCGTCGACCTCGACGCGTGCGCCGAGCGGCTCCTGGCCCGCTCGGACCTGCACGGGCTCGTCGTCCTCGGCGGCGCCATGGCACCGCCGCTCGTGCGTCACCTGGTCGGTGCCGGGGCGGTCGTCTTCCCCACCGTCCACGACTCCCCCGTCGACGTCTACCGCTCGCGTCTCTACTCCCCGGAGGAGCTGTATGCCGGGATCGCCCGGGGCTACGACGACACCCCGGACGCGCTGGCCTACGCCTGGTCGCAGGACGCGAGCCTCGTCGGTGACCCTTATGTCGCCGTGCTGCGCTCCCTGCACGACGACTCCATGGAGGACGCCCTCGACGACCTGCTGGCGGACCGGCGCGTCGTCGGGATCATGGGCGGGCACGGCGTCGAGCGCGGGACCGCGCGCTATGCCGAGGCCGCGCGCCTGGGGCGGGCGCTGGCGGCATACGGCCTGGTCGTCGCCACCGGGGGCGGGCCGGGCGCGATGGAGGCCGCCAACCTCGGCGCCGCGTGCCCGGACGACGCGACGCTGGAGGCTGCGCTGCGGCGGCTGGCCACGGTGCCGTCCTTCCGGCCGGAGGTGAGCCCCTGGGCCCGGGTGGCCCTGGAGGTACGCGACGGGTTCGGCGCCCCCGATGCGGTGACGAGCATCGGCATCCCGACGTGGTTCTACGGCCACGAGCCGCCCAACGCGTTCGCGCAGGCCATCGCCAAGTTCTTCTCCAACGCCCTGCGCGAGGACCTGCTGCTCGCCCGCTGCACGGCGGGGGTCGTCGTCCTCCCCGGCGCCGCGGGCACGGTGCAGGAGGTGTTCCAGCTGACGACGCGGCTCTACTACGCCGCCGAGGGCGAGACCGTGCCGCTGGTGCTGGTCGGGCGCGAGCACTGGACCCAGACCCTGCCGGTGTGGCCGTTGCTCCAGGCCCTCGGCCACGGCCGCGAGATGGGCGACCGGATCCACCTGGTCGACGACATCGCCGACGTCCCCGAGCTGCTCCGCGAATCCAGCACCCCCCCTGCGCTGAGAACCCCCGCCCGTCGACAGAGTGGTCACATCCTCGACGTCTGCGCGTCGCTGGTGCGGGATCTGTGACCACTCTGCGCGGCGACCCATCGCCCGCTCGGGAGGGCTGGGACGGAACTCCTCGGGGTACGAACGACGTTGGACGACCTGGACCTGACCGCCGCCCCCTGCAAAGGACACCGCCCTGACCCCCCTCGCGCTCCTCGCCCAGCTCCCCTCGGCGGCCCCCGACAGTAGCGGGATCACCGGGTGGGCCGTCAGCCTCATGGAGACCCTCGGCGGACCCGGCGCCATGGTGGCGACGATCCTCGACAGCGTCTTCCCGCCGATCCCCAGCGAGCTCATCCTGCCGCTGGCGGGCTTCACCGCCTACCGCGGCGGCATGACGCTGGCGGGCGCGATCATCTGGAGCACCGTCGGATCCCTGATCGGCGCGCTCATCCTCTACTGGGCCGGCGCCGTCCTCGGCCGCGAGCGCGTCAACTCCATCGCCCGCAAGGTCCCCCTGGTCGACGTGCACGACATCGACAAGGGCTTCGAGTGGTTCGACCGGCACGGGCGCACCGTCACGTTCTTCGGCCGCATGGTGCCGATGGTGCGCTCGATGGTGTCCATCCCCGCCGGCGTCGAGCGGATGCCGCTGGCGACCTTCTGCCTGCTCACGACGCTCGGCTCGCTCTGCTGGAACTCGGCCCTCATCCTCGGCGGCTACGCCCTCGGGTCGCAGTGGGCGCGCATCGAGGAGTGGGCCGGCTGGTTCCAGTACGCCGTGATCGCGTTCTTCGTCATCCTGATCGCGCGGTGGGTGCGGCAGAAGCTCAAGGGGCGCCGGACCCCCTGACCGTCAGGCCGTGGCCGCCGCCAGCTGGCCGCACGCCCCGTCGATGTCCTGCCCCCGCGTGTCACGCACGGTCGTGGAGATGCCGCGACCGCGCAGCCGCTCCACGAACTGCTGCTCGACGCCCTTGCGGCTGGCCGTCCACCGGCTGCCCGGCGTGGGGTTGAGCGGGATGGGGTTGACGTGCACCCACCCGTTCCCTCGCGCGTTGAGCTTGTCGGCGAGCAGCTCGGCGCGCCAGGCCTGGTCGTTGATGTCCTTGATCAGGGCGTACTCGATCGACACGCGTCGCCCGGTGGTGTCGAAGTAGCGGCGCGCGGCGTCCAGCGCCTCGTCGACCTTCCACCGGGTGTTGATGGGGACCAGCTCGTCCCGCAGCTCGTCGTCGGGGGCGTGCAGCGACAATGCCAGGGTGACCGGGATGCCCTCGCCCGCGAGCTTGTCGATGCCGGGCACCAGCCCGACGGTGCTCATCGTGATCCCGCGCGCGCTCATCCCGAGACCTGCCGGGGCGGGCTCCACGAGACGCCGGATCGCGCCGATCGAGGCCTTGTAGTTGGCCAGTGCCTCGCCCATCCCCATGAACACCACGTTGGACACGCGCAGCGGCCCCTGGTCGCCCTCGGGCATCGGGCCGAGCTCGCTGGCCCGCAGCGCACGGGCAGCGCTCACGACCTGCTCCACGATCTCGGCGGTGCTCATGTTGCGCTGCAGCCCACCCTGGCCGGTGGCGCAGAACGGGCAGTTCATGCCGCAGCCGGCCTGGCTCGAGATGCAGATCGTCGCCCGGCCGGGATAGCGCATGACGACCGACTCGACGAGGGCGCCGTCGTGCAGCCGCCACACCTTCTTGTGCGTCGCTCCCCCGTCGGCGACCCGCGTCGTGATGGGGGTGAGCAGCTGCGGCAACGCCTGCGCGACCAGCTCGGCGCGCTGGGCCTTGGGCAGGTCCGGCATGTCCTCGGGGTCCGTCACCAGCCGGTCGAAGTAGTGCACGCTGAGCTGCTTGGCCCGGAAGCCCTGCTGCCCGAGCTCGGTCACGAACGCCTTGCGCTCGTCGAGCGCGAAGTCGGCCAGGTGGGCCGGCGGCTTGCCGCGGCGCGGCGCGGAGAAGGTCAGCTGGCCCGGCACCGGACGGGTCGTCGGCGTGGGCAGGTCCTGCGGCTGGGAGGCACTCATCGCTCACCATTGTCTCAGGTATGACGCCCCGCCGGCCCCCACGCGTGGTGACGCCCTTCGCGCGGCCGTGCCGGCAGCTCAGACCGCCGCGGGCACGAGATAGGTGATGACCAGCCAGGCCATCGGCGCGGTGAGCAGCAACGAGTCCAGCCGGTCCATGATGCCGCCGTGCCCCGGGAGGATGTGGCCCATGTCCTTGATGCCGAGGTCGCGCTTGATCACGGACTCGCACAGGTCCCCGACCGTCGCGGTGACGCAGGCCGCCGCGCCCAGCAGCACACCGGTCCACCAGGGGGCGCGGAGCAGCCAGGTCGTGCAGATGGCCCCCACCAGCATGCAGGTGACCATCGAGCCGGCGAACCCCTCCCAGGACTTCTTGGGCGAGATGGACGGCGCCATGGGGTGCTTGCCCTTGAGCACGCCGACCGCGTAGCCGCCGATGTCGGAGAACACCGTGACCGCGATGAAGGTCACCACCCGCAGCTCGCCGTCGGTCTGGGCGAGCAGCAGGATGCAGAAGCTGGCGAGCAGCGGCACGTAGGCCAGGGTCAGGACTCCCCCGGAGACGTCCCGCATCGCGTCGGCCACGCCCTGCAGGGAACGCCATACGAGCAGGGCCAGGACCGCCAGCGTGAAGGCGAGGGTGAGCGGCCGGGGTCCACCCCAGTAGGCGCTGGCGAGCATCGCGACGCCACCCACCATCGTCGGCACCAGCGGCACCTGCACCCGGCCGTGGCGGACCGCCTGCACGACCTCCCACATCCCGATGACGATCGCCGCCGTCACGAGCGCCAGGAAGGCCTCCGGCCGCCACGCCAACGACCCGATGATGAGGGCACCCAGACCCACGCCGACCCCGATGGCGGCGGGGAGGTTGCGCCCGGCCTTGCCGGGGCTCTTGGACCGACGGGCCACGTCGAGGGCCCGCTGGATCCGTCGGTGGACCCGCGAGCCCTCGAGGGCCGGCGGCATGTCAGGTGTGGGCACGGTGTCCTTCGCGTCGGTCGCTCAGACGTCGAGCAGCTCGGCTTCCTTGCCCTTGAGCAGGGTGTCGATCTGGTCGGTCAGCTTCTTGGTCAGGGTGTCCAGCTCCTTCTCGGCGCGGGTGCCCTCGTCCTCGCCGACGTCGCCGTCCTTGACGAGCTTGTCGATCTGGTCCTTGGCGCTGCGTCGGACGTTGCGGATCGAGACCTTGCCGTGCTCGCCCTTCTCCCGGGCCAGCTTGATGTACTCCTTGCGGCGCTCCTGCGTCAGCTCCGGCAGGTTGATGCGCAGCACGCCGCCGTCGTTGTTGGGGTTGACTCCCAGGTTGGAGGAGCGCAGCGCCTTCTCGATCTCGTGGGTCGCGCCCTTGTCGAACGGCGTGATCAGGATCATCCGCGCCTCGGGCACCTGGAAGGACGCGAGCTGCTGCAGCGGCGTCGCGGCGCCGTAGTAGTCGACCATGATCTTGTGGAACAGCGCGGGGTTGGCCCGCCCGGTGCGGATGGACGCGAAGTCCTCCTTGGCCACCTCGACGGCCTTGTCCATCTTGTCCTCGGCCTCGAGCAGGATGTCGTCGATCATGGGGTGCCTCCATCGTCCGTATGGCGAAAATCGTCGGGGTCTGACGCTACGAGCCCGGTGCTGCAGGGCACGACCGGGGCTCGCGGCGGTCGGCAGGCGAGCTGCTCAGGCGGTGACCACCGTCCCGATCTTCTCACCACGCACGGCGGCGGCGACGTTGCCGTCGCCCTCCATGCCGAAGACGATCATCGGGAGCTTGTTGTCCATGCATAGGCTGAACGCGGCGGCGTCGACGACCTTGAGCCCCCGCGCGAGGGCCTCGGCGTAGGTCAGGCTGTCGTAGCGCTTGGCGGCCGGGTTGGTCTTGGGGTCGGCGTCGTAGACCCCGTCGACGCCGTTCTTGGCGATCAGCACGGCGTCGCACTTGGTCTCGAGGGCACGCTGGGCGCTGACGGTGTCCGTCGAGAAGTAGGGCATGCCGGCGCCGGCGCCGAAGATGACCACGCGACCCTTGTCCATGTGGCGCATGGCGCGGCGCGGGATGTAGGGCTCGGCCACCTGGGTCATCTCGATCGCGGACTGCACGCGCGTCTCAACCCCTTCCTTCTCCAGGAAGTCCTGCAGCGCCAGGCAGTTCATCACGGTGCCGAGCATGCCGATGTAGTCGGCGCGGGCCCGGTCCATGCCCTTGTCCTGCAGCTGGGCCCCGCGGAAGAAGTTGCCGCCGCCGATGACCACGCAGACCTGGACCTGGCTCTTCACGGCCTCGGCGATCTGCCGGGCGATCCCCCGCACGACCTCCGGGTCCAGCCCCACCTTGCCCCCTCCGAAGACCTCGCCGGACAGCTTGAGCAGCACCCGCTGGTAGCCACGGTTGTCGGGGGTCTCGGTCATCGTGCGGCTCCTTGTCAGGTGGGCGGGTGATCGGTCGGCCGACCGCCGCACAGTCTGTCACACGGCGGCACCCTCCTGGCGACCCGGCAGCCGTCGGTCGGCCACGTCGTCCGGAGGCTGGGACACGACCGAGCCCAGGCCACCGTGAGGTGGGCGCACCGCACCGGGCCCGGTCCACCGTGAGGTGGACCGGGCCCGGTGCGGTGCGCCCAGGGGCGCGGGGATCAGCTGCCGACGCGGAAGCGGGCGAAGGCGGTGGCCTTGGCGCCGCCCTCCTCCAGGACCTTGCCGACGGTCTTCTTGGCGTCCTTCGCGAACGGCTGCTCGAGCAGGACCTGCTCCTTGAAGAAGCCGTTGACGCGACCCTCGACGATCCGGGGGAGCGCAGCCTCGGGCTTGCCCTCCTCCTTGGCCGTCTCCTCGGCGATGCGACGCTCGTTGGCGACCGTCTGCTCGTCGATGTCGTCACGGGTGAGGACGCTCGGCGCGAACGCCGCGATGTGCAGCGCGACGTCGTGCGCGACCTGCTCGTCGCCGCCCTCGGTGGCGATCAGGACACCGATCTGCGCGGGCAGGTCGGGGCTGGTCTTGTGCAGGTAGGACGTGACCTTGTCGCCCTCGAGGCGGGCCACGCGCTTGACCTCGATCTTCTCGCCGATGGTGGCGTTGGCCTCGTCGAGCAGCTCCTTGACGGACTTGCCGTCGACCTCGTGGGCGAGGAGCGTCTCGGCGTCGCCGGCCTGGGAGTCGACCGCGGCCTGGAGCACGGTGTCGGCCAGCTGACCGAACTTGTCCCCCTTGGCGACGAAGTCGGTCTCGCACAGGACCTCGACCAGGGTGCCGACGCCACCGTCGACCTTGGCGCGGACCAGACCGTTGGAGGTGGAGCGGCCCTCGCGCTTGGTGACGCCCTTGAGACCCTTGACGCGCAGGATCTCGGTGGCCTTGGCCTGGTCGCCGTCGGCCTCGTCGAGTGCCTTCTTGACGTCGAGCATGCCGGCGCCGGTCTTCTCGCGGAGCGCCTTGATGTCGGCTGCGGTGTAGTTAGCCATGTGTCGTAGCTACTTTCTACGCGGGTTCGAAGTGGTGGTTGACGCGATCGCTGAGGAGGCTCAGGCCTGCTCGGCGGCGGGCGTGGCCGGCTCGGTCGCCTCGACGGCAGGGGCAGCCTGCTCGACGCCCTCCGGCGCGGAGGCGACCTGCTCGGTGACGTCGGCGGGCTGGGTGCCCTCGGCGGCGGGGGTCTCGGCCTGCTCGGTCGCCTCGGCAGGAGCGTCGGACTTGGCGGCCTCGGCGTAGAGCTCGCGCTCCCACTCGGCCAGCGGCTCGGCCTCGGTGGCGCCCTCGGTGGAGCGACCGGACGAGCGGGACACGAGGCCCTCGGCCACGGCGTCGGCGATCACGCGGGTCAGCAGGGTGACCGAGCGGATGGCGTCGTCGTTGCCCGGGATCTTGTAGTCGACCTCGTCGGGGTCGCAGTTGGTGTCGAGGATCGCGATGACGGGCAGACCCAGCTTGCGGGCCTCGTCCACCGCGAGGTGCTCCTTCTTGGTGTCGACGATCCACACGGCCGAGGGGACCTTGGCCATGTTGCGGATGCCGCCGAGGGTCTTCTCGAGCTTGTCCTTCTCGCGCTTGAGGACGAGGAGCTCCTTCTTGGTGCGACCGGAGCCGGCCACGTCGTCGAAGTCGATCTCCTCGAGCTCCTTGAGGCGCGAGAGGCGCTTGGAGACGGTGTTGAAGTTGGTGAGCATGCCACCGAGCCAGCGGTGGTTGACGTAGGGCATGCCCACGCGGGTCGCCTGCTCGGCGACGGGCTCCTGCGCCTGCTTCTTGGTGCCGACGAACAGCACGCTGCCGCCGTGGGCGACGGTGGCCTTGACGAACTCGAAGGCGTCGTTGATGTAGGTCAGCGACTGCTGCAGGTCGATGATGTAGATGCCGTTGCGCTCGGTGAGGATGAAGCGCTTCATCTTGGGGTTCCAGCGACGGGTCTGGTGCCCGAAGTGGACGCCGCTCTCGAGGAGCTGGCGCATGGTGACGACGGCCATGCCGAGGTCCTTCTCTCTGTCGTTGTCAGTTACCCACGGTCGCGCGGCGGGTGCCACGGCCGTGCCTGGCGCCTGCGTACGCACCCCGCCGACCAGGGGTCGGACTGCCGTGGTGCGCCCCGGACTGCATCGAGATCGACTCGTCCGGCGAGAAGGCGCGCGAATTCGGGATAGGTGCTCCCGGCCGAGGCCAGGCACACGTCACCCGTCCTGCCATCTTACGTGGAGGGCTTCACCGCGACCTAATTCCCACCCGGCACGCCCCGCCGGGGCGCCAGCACGGCGTCACGGCGGCACGGGGGGTCGGCTACCGTCGCCCCATGCCTCGCACCCCCGGCCACCCCGCGCTGACGCCGTTCGGCACCACCGTCTTCGCCGAGATGACCGCGCTCGCCCAGCAGCACGACGCGGTCAACCTCGGGCAGGGCTTCCCGGACTCGGACGGTCCGCCCGAGATGCTCGAGGCCGCCTGCCGCGCGATCCACGACGGCCTCAACCAGTACCCCCCGGGTCCCGGCATGCCGGTGCTTCGCGAGGCGATCGCCGAGCACCAGTCCCGCTTCTACGGGCTGACGGTCGACCCGGGCTCCGAGGTGCAGGTCACGGTCGGTGCCACCGAGGCCATCGCGTCGACCATCCTGGCCCTGGTGCGTCCCTGCGACGAGGTGGTCGTGCTGGAGCCCTACTACGACAGCTATGCCGCCACGATCGCGCTGGCGGGCGGGGTCCGTCGCACGAGCATCCTGCGCTTCCCCGACTTCGCCGTCGACGAGGCCTCCCTGCGGGCCGCGTTCTCCGAGCGTACCAGCGTTGTCCTGCTCAACAGCCCCCACAACCCCACCGGGCGAGTCCTCTCGCGGGCCGACCTGGAGCTCGTGGCCGAGCTCGCCCGGGAGCACGACGCGTGGGTCGTGTGCGACGAGGTCTACGAGCACCTGACCTTCGACGGGATCGAGCACGTGCCCATGGCCACCCTCCCGGGGATGCGCGATCGCACCGTCACGATCTCGTCGGCCGGCAAGACCTTCTCCGCCACCGGGTGGAAGGTCGGCTGGCTCACCGGCCCCGCGCACGCCGTCGCCGCCGTGCGGCAGCTCAAGCAGTTCACGACCTTCGCCCACTCCGGACCGTTCCAGGTCGGTGTGGCGACCGCCCTGGCCCTGCCCACCGAGCGGTATGCCGAGCTGGCGTCCACCCTGCAGATCCGGCGCGACCTGCTCGTCGACGGGCTGCGCTCGGCCGGGCTGGACGTGAGCGTCCCGGCCGGCGCCTACTTCGCCGTGGCGGACGTCGCTCCGCTCGGGGGAACCGACGCCATGGCGTTCTGCCGCCGGATGCCCGAGGAGCTGGGCGTCGCCGGTGTGCCCGTCGCCGCGTTCCACGACGACACCGAGGCCGCTCGGTCCCTCGTGCGCTTCGCGTTCTGCAAGCAGGAGGACGTGCTCCGCGAGGCCGCTCGGCGCCTGACCAGGCGAGCCCCCGTCGACCGTCCCTGACCGGTCGGGGGCTCCGGCCTCCCCGTCGTCCACAGCCACGCGCGGCGGCGCGAGGATCCGCGTGCTCGTCCACAGGTGCACGGCCGGTCCTTGCCCCGCGCCTGACCCGCACCCCAGCCTCGGCCGTATGCCGATCGCCCGCCCCCTCCCGACCGCCCTGGTGGCGCTGTCCACCGCCTCGGTGGCCGCCGCGACCCTCGTTGCCGCTCCCGTCCCCGACAACCGCACCACCGGACGTGCCCACGTCTCGGCGCCGGCCGCCGCGCGCTCCAGACCCGCGCCCGTCGCACCAACGGCGCACCTCGCCGGGAGGACGTCGACGCCCTCGGCGGCACCGCCACCCGCACCGTCACGGGGTCAGGCCCTCCCCCGGTCTGCGGCGCCGCGCGCGCCGGGACGGTGGACCGCACCCGTGCGGCCGCTGCGCGTGGTCACGCGGTTCACCGCTCCCCCGCAACCGTGGGCCCGGGGTCATCGCGGGGTGGACCTGGCAGCTGGACCCGGCGCCGCGATCGTCGCTCCGGCCGACGGGGTGGTCGCCTTCGCCGGCATGGTGGCCGGCAGGCCTGTCCTGTCCGTCGACCATGAGGGCGGCCTGCGCAGCACCTACGAACCCGTCGTGGCGCGCGTGTCCGTCGGCGACCAGGTCACGCAGGGGCAGGTGATCGCGGTGGTGGCCGACGGGCCCGGCCACTGCTCGTCATCCTGCCTGCACTGGGGAGCCCGTCGCGGCCAGGTCTATGTCGACCCGCTCTCGCTGATCGACCGTCCCCCGCTCGTCCTGCTTCCGCTGCGCTGACCGCGTCCACGAGAGCCATCAGTCCCGCACGACAGGCCAGGCGACCTGCGTCAGGCGCGCGGGTGTGCCTGGCGGTAGGCCGTGCGCAGGCGGTCCACCGACACGTGCGTGTAGATCTGCGTCGTTGCCAGGCTCGAGTGCCCGAGCAGCTCCTGCACCACGCGCAGGTCCGCGCCCCCGTCGAGCAGGTGCGTCGCGGCGCTGTGCCGCAGGCCGTGCGGTCCGAGGTCCGGCGCGTCGGGCACCTGCGCCAGCAGGCGGTGGACGACCTCGCGCACCTGGCGGGGGTCGACCCGCCTGCCGCGTCGACCGAGCAGCAGGGCCGGTCCGCTCGCCGGCGTGACGAGCTGCGGTCGTCCGCGCGTCAGCCAGGTGTCGAGGGCCCGCTGCGCCGGCACGCCGTAGGGCACCGTCCGCTCCTTGTCGCCCTTGCCAAGCACCCGCAGCGTCCTGGTGGATGCGTCGACGTCGTCGAGGTCCAGACCGACCAGCTCGCTCACGCGGATGCCGCTGGCATAGAGCAGCTCCACCATGGCGGCGTCCCGCAACGTCAGCGGATCGACCTCGCCCCGAGCCTCGTCGTCGGCGGCGCTCGTGGCCCGTCCGGCGCTCGTGGGCCGTCCTCCGCTCGTCCGGTGGGTCCCGTCGGCCGCGGCCCGGAGGAGCGCGTCCGCCTGAGCGTGGTCGAGGACTCCCGGCAGCGTCCGGGAGCGCCGCGGAGACGCGAGCCTGGCCGCCGGGTCGCGGGGCAGGTGACCGCGTCGGGTGGCCCAGGCATAGAACGAGCGCACCGCCGCGGACCTGCGGGCCACGGTCGCGCGGGCCGCACCCTGGGTGCCCTGCCTGGCCAGCCAGGAGCGCAGGTCCGTCAGCTCGAGGTCGGTCAGGTCCTCGGCGCCCTGCTCGCTCGCGTACGAACGCAGCGCGCGAAGGTCGCCGACATAGGCCCGGACCGTGTGCTCGGACCGTCCGCGCTCCACCCGCAGGTGCTGCGCGAACTGCTCGATCAAGTCCTCGGCCACCCGGTCACGGTCCCAAACGCCGAGGTCAGGAGCAAGGACCGCCGGACGGACGCGCCGGGCGCCGGCGCGCCTCGGGGCCGAGGCGGTAGCCGCCGTCACGCGACTCGGCCAGCCCCAGCGTCACGAGCCGGCCCAGGGCGGCCCGCGTCTCGGGCACCGTCAGCGAGGCGGCCAGGGCGATCGACTCCAACCTGGCCAGGTTGCGGACCGGGAGGGCAGACCGGACCTTGGCGTCCGCGTCGCCCAGGAGGTCGAGCTCCTGGACCTGTGCACGACGCTCTGGGGCCAGGTGGGTCCCCATGCGACCGCAGAGCTCGGCCACCTCGGCCGCGTCCGTCACGAGCTCGGCCACGCCGTCGCGCACCGCCTGGTGGCACCCGGCACTGGTCATGCTGGTCACGGGTCCAGGCACCACCGCGACCGGCCGGACGAGCTCGGCTGCGGCCCGCATGGTGCTCAGCGCCCCGCTGCGGTAGCCGGCCTCGACGATCACCGTCCCCTGGCTCAGGGCGGCGATGAGACGGTTGCGCAGCAGGAACCGGGAGCGCGTGGGGGCGCAACCGGGGGCCACCTCGCTCACCACGGCTCCCGTCTCGGCGATGCGGGCGATGAGGCGCTCGTGCGCCGCGGGATAAGGGCGTTCGACGCCCCCGGCGAGCACGGCCACGGTCTCCCCGTCCTCGGCCAGCGCACCCCGGTGAGCCGCCGCGTCGATCCCGAACGCCGCTCCCGACACGACGGCGAACCCGCGCTGCGCCAGACCGGCGCCGAGGTCGGCGGCCACCCGCTGGCCGTACTCCGTCGCCGCTCGGGAGCCCACGACCGAGACGCTGCGCTCCATCGCCTCGGCCAGCCGGGCGGGTCCACGCACCCACAGGCAGTAGGGGCGCTTGGCGGGGTCGAGATCCTCCAGACCGGGAGGCCACTCCTCGTCCGCCGGGACGAGCAGGCGTGCGCCGCAGCGCTGGGCCAGCGCCAGGTCGCGGCCCGGCTCTGCCGCCGCGAGTCGGTCACGCAGGGCGTCGTGCCGCGCGATGCCGTCGCCGGGCAGCAGGTGCAGGGCCGCCACGGGATCGTGCAGCTGGAGCAGCCCCGCCACGCGCGCGTCCGCGGGCTCCGCGATGCGGCTCCACAGGGCGCGAGCCGATCGCTCGTCGCGGGGCAGCTCGTCGGGCCTCATGCCGCGACCTCCGCAGCACCGCGCAGCGTCAGCGCCTGGTCGATGTCGTCCTTCGTCGGGCTCGCGTGCCCCGCCAGATCCGCCAGCGTCCACGCCACCCGGGTCACCCGGTCGTATCCGCGCAGTGTGACCCCGCCCCGGTCCAGCGTGCGGTCGAGCAGCTGCGTGGCTCGGCGGGACGGGCGCAGCGGGCCACGGCGCAACCGGCCGGGGGGCACCTCGCCGTTGAGCGACCAGCGTTCGCCCGCATAGCGTTCCGCCGCGACGGCGCGCGCCTGCGCCACGCGTGCGGCCACCACCGCCGTGGGCTCCGGGTCGGCCTCGACGAGCTCGAGCCGGGAGACCGCCGGCACCGACAGCTGCAGGTCGATGCGGTCGAGCAACGGGCCCGCCAGCCGACCGAGGTAGCCACGACGCTGGTTGACGGTGCAGGTGCAGCCGAGGCCCTTGCCCACGGCCCGGCCGCACGGGCACGGGTTGGCGGCGAGGACCAGCTGGAAGCGGGCGGGGAAGGTCAGCATCCGATCGGTCCGACCGATCGTCACCGTCCCCGACTCGAGCGGCTGGCGCAGGGAGTTGAGGACGTGGGAGGCGAACTCGGGGGCCTCGTCGCCAGATAGAAAGCACACCCCTACGGACGGGTCCATCCTAACGGAGCTACGAACGTCCCGACGCGGCAAGTTTCGCCCAGCCACGTGGGTTCGTATGCGCCCGGTAATGGCGATAGGCGGTCGCGAATGGGGTACTAGGGCACTTTGAACGCCTTACGTCACCTCTCAGCTCTTCGCGGGACGCGAGCGACGGAAGGCGTTCAAAGACACGTCGATCCAGCGGGAGGAAGACATCCTCTCATGCCGCGTCCGAGGTGACTCGTGTCTCGCTCATGCGAGGCCTTCTGCGAGGGAGATGGCGATCAGTTCTTCCATCGCTTGCTGGAGGTCAGTGTTGGTGTAGGTTTGGAGACGGTTCTCGGGGTGGTGAATCATGTTCCGGACCGCGCTGGGTAGCGTCAGAACCTCGTTCTTTGTCGCCGTCGACGCTACCTTCTGGTAGTTCGTCGTCTGCGGGCATCCGCGTCTGGCCAGCCAGTTATCGAAGCTCCTTATCGAGGGCTTCCCTGAGTGCTCCTGTAGTCGTCCGTACAGCCGGACCAAGTTTAGGGTCTCGCGGGTGCGGTCGATCTCCATCAGGGTGGCTTTGTCTTCCCAGCCGTTATCGACAAGGTCGTGGTACTCCCACGAGAGTGGGAGAGGCAGGTTGCTCCCGCGCTCGGCCATGCAGCGCAGCATGATCGCCAGAGGCACGCGTTCACGGATGAAGTCCTCGAGCCCTCCTAGCCGGTTCTCGCCGTTGTTTTCGTCCTTGATGAGGCGGTCCCAATAGCCGTCCTCATCTTCGTTCTGAGGGTCGCTCACCGCGAACCGAGCCACGAGCAACTCGTGAATGTCGTAGCTAAAAGACTCCTGATCAGCCCTAGTGATGTTCGCGAAGTCGATGCTGGCGACCACGTCCAGGTACCGGTCGAACGGTAGACGCAGAGCATAAGTTCGGTTCCAGCGCCTCAGCAGATCATCATAAGCATCGCGAGTCTCTTCCAACGTGTGCCCGAGCAAGTCCATCCGGCGGCGCACCTGGTCCAGCGGCGCCGACAGAGCGAGATGCTCCTCGGTGACGGTGGTGTTGCGGTCGCTCGAGTCCCATGAGGCGGCATACGTGTAGGGCACGACCTTCTCGCTGCCTGGTGGGAACAGCCATGCGTGGCCGGTCCAGTAGTGGTTCTTGCCGTAGTCGATGCTGACCTCATTGAGGCTCAGGGAGATCATCGTGCCCATGAGGCAAGTCTGTCCTGCGGGAGGATGTCGGTGGTGGAGGGCAACCGGGGTGTTGGTGTCCGCGCGCAGTCGAGGTGAGGCCTCGCTGAGCACCCCAGGATATTTGCGCGCGCTCATGCCGCGGGTCGTGTCTCGTCCCGTCGCTGCTTTCAGAGTTGGCTCCGCAGGAATGGAAGGGTTATGAGCAGGTACTCCTGGTGTTGTTTGGTGTGGATCCGGTGTCGCGCATCGATAGTGCGTACTTCAGCCCGGGACAGATGCCGGGCCATGGTCGCGAAAGGACGCGAGCGGATAGCATTGCCGTGGAGGCTGGCCCGCGTGTCCCAAGAGCGGCAGAGCAATCATGCGCCGACCTGGCAACGCCGCGATCGTGGGATCAGGCCTGCGCTTGGGACACACCCTCAGACCTCCCAGATCCATCGGCCGTGGCGGGCAAACTGGACAACGTCAAGCACCTTCCGGCAAAGGAGGCTCGGTGGTCGATTGGGGCAGGCTGGTGTTGCCCAGCCCGAAGACCGAGGCCGACTTCGCAGCGCTACGGACTCTCGGCCGGACGACCATCGGTAAGTCGTTCCCGCTGCAGTTCGGATCGCGGAGCGACATTGGCGCGCCGACTAGGACCATATGGCAGATAATCAGCGAAGACGCGGACTGCGCCCCCAACGGGCGCGGAGAAGAGGAAGAAGTGACTCTCCACCAGAGCCCGAAGGGTCGTGTTCAGGTTAAGGCGAGGGTCATCCGCGACCGCGGCCGTGTCGCCGAACTGCGCTTCGAGAAAGTCACTGGGCGGGCCAACGACGACGCGAAACTCGAAACCCTCTTGAGTCTCGACGCAGAGGCTGCGGGGCGGCTGATCAAGTTGTGCTATGCCCTCAAGGGCATCGATCCTACGGGTGAGGATACCTTGAAACTCGATGACGACCTTCTCGCCGCTGTCATGGCCGATCCGAAGGCCCTGACCGCCGCCTATGACCGCGACCCAGAGGGCTTTGCGGAGATAATCAAGTCCGACGTGACCGCCACGGACGTCATTGCCATTGCCGCCCGAAAGGAAGCTGTCAAGCGGTTCGAAATCCTTCTAGACGACCCCGACGAGTTCGGGCGCGCTCGAGAAGGGGGCGGCAAGGAGGCCGTCTGGCAGCGCTTCTTCGAGGAGAACCCGTGGATCCTCGGCGTGGGTTTGTCGGGTCATCTCTTCACGTCGTGGGATGAAACCAAGCTGGAGCGGGTGGTTGGCGGAGCGACCGTTGCCGACGTCGGAAAGCGCGTTGACGCGATGCTAACAACAAGCGGTGCTGTCCGATCGCTCGTCCTGGCTGAGATCAAGCTGCACGACGATCCACTGCTCGAGAAGGACCCCTACAGGTCGGGATGCTGGGCCCCCTCCCGCGAAGTATCGGGCGGCGTTGCGCAGGCCCACATTACTGCCGACCGGGCACGGGACGACCTCGGAAGTTGGCTCTCCGCTCGCGACGAAGACGGCTATGACACGGGTGAGCAGGTCTACGCAGGCGCCCCTCGTTCGTACGTGATCATCGGGCGGTTGTCGTCCTTGATGCGGGACGACCGATTACATTCCGACAAGGTGCGGTCGTTCGAGCTGTTTCGCCGTCACCTCTCTTACCCGGAGATATTGACCTATGACGAGGTGCTGGCGCGAGCGCGCTGGAGCCTGAGTTTGATCGAGGCGAGCGCGGGGTGAGAAGCAAGTGTGCGTTTCACTGCGTCCAATGTATGCAAGTTCGCGCCACTGAGGTGTCCAATCTGAAACGGTTTAGCGGTCGTTGCCTCACGTGGCACCGCACGGACGCCCACGCCAGTGGTGTGTGGTTGTCATTTCGCGCCCTCGTCGAGGAAGAGCACACCACGGTGCGGAGCCGTGACCGCACCGGGCGACGGACGGCCGGACCCGCCACCCACCATGGCCGCCATCGTCACGCCGTGGTGCATGGCGACGTACGGGGGTCGCCGCAGCAGACCCAGGGGCGCCGCCTCGCTGCTCATGACCGAGGCGATGGAGGTGACCTCGAGAGCCTGGTCGTCCGGCAGAGGAGGGAGCAGACCCGGCAACCGCTCGGCCAGCATGGTCTTGCCCGCGCCGGGCGCGCGGCCACCTAGCGGTATGCCGCGATGGAATCCACTTTCAGCCACGTCTTCTCCCGAGTGACCTTCAGAAGTGATGGCACTTGGGCCGACGTGTCGCGCTGCTGTTGCGCGTCCGCGTTCCGAGTCGAAATCGGGGCATCGTCTCGGAGCTTGTTCAACTGGTCCAACTCCACGTCACGTGTCGGGACCTGAACAGGCCGCTGCTTCAACCAGCCATGCTCGGCAACCCGTTGCGCCGCTTGCAGAAGCGTCCTACGGCGACGTGCGGGCACTTCGTCGAACACTGCTTTCAGGGCTCTTCCGACCTGAGTGTG
>NZ_DLOE01000042.1:0-6087 GCF_002479615.1 Arsenicicoccus sp. UBA7492
CGTTTGTGAGCTGCGAGCGCGGGGAGTGCACGGTGTTGCGGGCGTGGGCGTGCTGGGTCAGCGGGCGGCGTTGAGCTCGTCCCGCCAGCGCAGCCACGGCTCCACGTGCTCCATCGGGTAGTCCGGCCCGCTGATGCCCATCGTGAAGGTCGTCGCGCCCAGCTCGAGCAGCGGTGTGCCCTCCACCTCTGGGGCCTCGGGTTGCCGCCCGTCACGCCCGCGTCCGCCGACGCCGACCGACATCTCGATCTCGGCGGGGTCCCGTCCGACCGAGGCGCAGTGGTCACGCAGGACCGACGCCTTGTGCGCGAGCTCCTCGCCCGTCGCGAAGGTGTGCCAGATGTCGGCGTGCTGAGCCACGATCCGCAGCGTCTTGCGCTCGCCGCCGCCGCCGATGAGGACGGGGATGTCGCGCGTGGGCGGCGGGTTGAGCGCCGCCCACCGCGCCTTGATGCGGGGCATCGACTCGGCGAGGTCGTCGAGCCGCGAGCCGGCGGTGCCGAACTCGTAGCCGTACGCGTCGTAGTCGCGCTCGAACCAGCCCGAGCCGATGCCGAGGATCAACCGGCCGTCGCTGATGTGGTCGACCGTGCGGGCCATGTCGGCGAGCAGGTCGGGGTTGCGGTAGCTGTTGCACGTCACGAGGGGCGCGAGCTGCACCCGCGTCGTCTGCTCGGCCCACGCGGCGAGCAGCGTCCAACACTCGAAGTGCGCACCGTCCGGGTCGCCGTTGAGCGGGTAGAAGTGGTCCCAGTTGTAGACGATGTCCACGCCGAGGTCCTCGGCCCGGCTGACGGCGTCGCGGAGCTGGGCATAGGTGGCGTGCTGAGGCTGCAGCTGGAGCCCGATGCGGATGGGGCGCGAGGCGGCGGCGGTCGTCATACGGTCAACTCTGGCCGACGAGCGCGGACCCCACCACCCGAGCACGACAACCTTGGCCCCGGGGAGCCCGGTCACTCGTGATCGTCAGCCCGGCGCGACGGGGTTTGTCGGTGCCAGGGCATAGGCTCGCGGATGTGTATGAGGGTGCTGTCCAGGATCTGATCGACGAGCTCGGGAGACTTCCCGGGGTCGGCCCCAAGAGTGCGCAGCGCATCGCGTTCCACGTGCTGCAGGCCGACCAGGTCGACGTGCAGCGGCTCGTGGACGCGCTCGTGCAGGTCAAGGCCAAGGTGCGCTTCTGCGTGGTGTGCGGCAACGTCGCCGAGGCCGAGCAGTGCCGCATCTGCCGGGACCCTCGCCGCGAGGCAGGTCTGATCTGCGTGGTCGAGGAGCCCAAGGACGTCGTCGCGATCGAGCGGACGCGCGAGTTCCGGGGGCGCTACCACGTGCTCGGCGGCGCGATCAGCCCGATCGACGGCATCGGCCCGGACGACCTGCGCATCACCGAGCTGATGGCCCGGCTCGGCAGCACCGAGATCACTGAGATCATCATCGCCACGGACCCCAACCTCGAGGGCGAGGCCACCGCGAGCTATCTCGCGCGGCTCCTCGGGCCCATGGGGCTCAAGGTCAGCCGCCTCGCCAGCGGTCTGCCGGTGGGTGGAGACTTGGAGTACGCCGACGAAGTCACGCTCGGGAGGGCGTTCGAGGGTAGGAGGATGCTCAATGTCTGAACCGACGATGGCCGACGACCTGGCCGCGGTGGAGCGCCAGACCGCTGAGGACGTGCGCGCCTTCTGCGACATCGTGACCGACGTGGCCAGGGGTGATGCGCCCGACTCCGCGATCCCCTTCCTGCTGCTGGGGCTCTCGCAGGTGCTGCTGACGGGTGCGCGCCTCGGGGCCATCCAGGACGTGGTGCTGGTCGAGAAGTTCGAGCCAGACCCCGGACCCGACGTCGACACGGACCCGGTCCGCGCCGGTCTGGCGCGGTTGTTCGAGGGGCTGGACGAGTATGCCGACGTCGTCGACCCCGTCACGTCCGTCGAGCTGACCGCGGGGTCCCTGTCCAACGACCTGGCCTCGATCGTCGTCGACCTGGTCCACGGCTTGCAGCACCACGAGGCCGGGCGTCCGGTCGAGGCGCTGTGGTGGTGGCAGTTCTCCTACCTGTCCTCGTGGGGCGACCGGGCGGCGTCGGCGCTGCGCGTGCTGCAGTCGGTGCTCGCCCACATCCGGCTCGACGCCGACGAGGAGATCGTGGCCGAGGCGGAGTTCGACGCGCTGCACACCTGAGTCAGCGGTCGAAGATCCGCGTCAGGTGATCCACCGCTGACGCCACGCCGTGCTCGGCGCGCACCTCGTCGCCGAGCCTGGCGGCCGCGACGGCACATCCGGGTGACAGAGCAGCTCGTATGCCGTCCGCCAGCCGCTCCGGGGTGAGCTCTCGTCGCGCGATGGCCGCCGGCCCGCAGCCGAGCGCGTGGACGCGCCGCCCCCAGTAGGCCTGGTCGCCCATGTGCGGCACCACGACCTGCGGCACCCCGGCGCGAAAGGCCGCCCCGGTCGTGCCCGCCCCGCCGTGCCCGACCACGGCCGCCATACGGGGAAAGAGCCAGTCGTGGGGTGCGCCCTCGACGGTGAGCGCGTCGTCGCCGGTCACGTGCAGGTCGGCGTTGCCGCGCAGGACCACGGCACGCACGCCCGCGGCCCGGACGGCCTCGGAGAGCAGCCGCGAGCTGGCCTCGGGGTCGGCCGCGCTCATCGACCCGAAGCCGACGTAGACCGGCGGCGGACCCGCCTCGAGGAAGTCGACGATCGTCGGGTCGGCGACGCGGCCGGGGACGTGGCCGCCGCCGTCGTCGAGGCCGGCGCCGCCCCGGAGCGTCCAGAAGCCCGTGACCTGCACGGGCATCGGCCAGTCGGGCGCCGGCGGCACGACGTGGGGACTCACCGCCATGAGCGTCGGCGTGGAGCGGATGTCGTGGAGGAGCTGACGCGGGCCGGGGCGCCGCAGGCCCAGGCGCCGGCGCAGCTCGGCCGCCACCGGCGCGATGACCGGTTGGACGGCCGTGGACGTGAGGGCGCCGACGGCCCGGTTGAGGATCGTGCGGCGGCCGGGGAGGGCGGCATACACGTAGGACGAGCCGAGCGAGGTCTGCAGGACCGGCGCGAACAGCGCGATGGCGTGACCGATCCCGGTGGCGCGGGCCAGCGCCCACCCGGCCTCGAAGGTCAGCGTGCTCGACAGCAGCACGTCGTGGTCGGGCGCCGCGCGCAGCAGGGTGGTGGAGACGACGTCGGCGGCCAGGGTGCTGACCTCGTGCATGAGCCGCAGCTCGGCGACGGTGCTGCGGGACGTGCCCCCGAGCCACCGGCGGCCGAGGTCGGTCCGGGACAGCTCGGCCACCGACACGCCGAAGTCCGTGTAGCCGAGCCCCGCCTCGCGGATCCACGCCTCGAAGTCCAGGGTCGCGGCCACGGTGACCTCGTGCCCCGCGGCGCGCAGGCCGAGCCCCAGGGCGACGAAGGGCTGGACGTCGCCGCGCGAGCCCCACGCGAGCAGCAGGTAGCGCACCTCCTGAACCTACCCGAGGCGGTCACATCGGCCCGCCTTCGCACGCCAGGCCGATGTGACCGCCTGAGGTAGGTCCATCGGCCTGGGTTCGACCCGACATCTCGGGATGCGGCGCTGACCAGGCGCGGCGGCTGCGCTCGCTAGGCTGGCACCGCCCCATCCCCGTCCCGAGAGGCGACACCGTGAGCCTGGTGGTCATGAAGTTCGGCGGTTCCTCCGTCGCGGACGCCGACAGCGTCAAGCGTGTCGCCCGCCGGATCGTCGAGACCAAGAAGGCCGGCAACGACGTCTGCGTCGTGGTCAGCGCCATGGGTGACAGCACCGACGAGCTCATCGACCTGGCGACCCAGATCAGCCCGCTGCCGCCGCTGCGCGAGATGGACATGCTCCTCACCGCCGGCGAGCGCATCTCGATGGCCGTGATGGCGATGGCGATCGCCAACCTCGGCTACACCGCCCAGTCGTTCACGGGCAGCCAGGCGGGCATCATCACCGACGAGCAGCACGGCAAGGCCCGCATCCTCGACGTAACGCCGGGGCGGATCCGCGGGGCCATGGACAACGGCCACATCGCGATCGTCGCCGGCTTCCAGGGCGTCTCGCAGGAGACCAAGAACATCACCACCCTCGGCCGCGGCGGCTCGGACACCACGGCCGTGGCGCTGGCGGCGGCGCTCGAGGCGGACGTCTGCGAGGTCTACACCGACGTCGACGGCGTCTTCACCGCCGACCCCCGCATCGTCCCGACGGCGCGCAAGCTCGACCGCGTGTCCAGCGAGGAGATGCTCGAGCTGGCCGCCAACGGCGCCAAGATCCTCATGCTGCGCTGCGTCGAGTACGCCCGCCGCTACAACCTCCCGATCCACGTGCGGTCGTCCTTCTCCCACAAGGAGGGCACCCTCGTCATGGACCACCCCGAAGGAGCAGACGTGGAAGCATCCCTGATCTCCGGAGTCGCGCACGACCGCAGCGAGGCCAAGATCACGATCGTCGGCGTGCCCGACAACCCGGGCAAGGCCGCCGAGGTCTTCGAGGCGCTGTCGCAGGCGGGCGTCAACATCGACATGATCGTGCAGAACGTCTCGGCCGTGGAGACCGGCCTGACCGACATCTCCTTCACCCTGCCCAAGACGGACGGCCCGCAGGCGGCCCAGTTCCTCGGCCGGGTCCAGGACCGCGTCGGGTTCCGGTCGCTGCAGTATGACGACCAGATCGGCAAGCTCTCGCTCGTCGGCGCGGGCATGAAGTCCAACCCCGGGGTGTCGGCGACCTTCTTCCGGGCGCTGGCCCAGTCGGGCATCAACATCGAGATGATCTCCACCTCGGAGATCCGCATCTCGGTCGTCACCCGCGACGACCAGCTCGACGACGCGGTGCGCGCCGTCCACACGGCGTTCGGGCTGGACAGCGCGTCCGGTGAGGCCGTCGTCTACGGCGGCACCGGACGCTGACGCCTGGCGGGCCTTCCGCCATACCGAGCTCGCTTGCTGCACTAGGAGACTGACATGAGCACTGGAGTCAACCTCGGCGTCGTCGGCGCCACCGGCCAGGTCGGCACCGTCGTCCTGCGGATCCTCGAGGAGCGCGACTTCCCGGTCGCCTCGCTGCGGCTGTTCGCCTCGGCGCGCTCCGCGGGCAAGACCCTGACCTATCGCGGGCAGGAGATCACGATCGAGGACGCCTCGACCGCCGACCCGAGCGGCCTGGACATCGCGATCTTCTCCGCGGGCGCCACGACCTCCAAGGCCCAGGCGCCGCGCTTCGCCGAGGCCGGGGTCGTCGTGGTCGACAACTCCTCCGGCTGGCGCAAGGACCCCGAGGTCCCGCTGGTCGTCTCCGAGGTCAACCCGGACGCGATCAAGGACCGCCCCAAGGGCATCATCGCCAACCCCAACTGCACGACCATGGCCGCGATGCCGGTGCTCAAGCCCCTCGCGGACGAGGCCGGCCTGCAGCGGCTCGTGGTCTCCAGCTACCAGGCCGTGTCGGGCTCCGGTCTCGCCGGCGTCGAGGAGCTGGCCGGCCAGGTGCGCCGCGGCACCGACGCGGGCGAGGGCGCCATCGAGGGCCTGACCCACGACGGGTCGGCCGTCGACCTGGGCGAGCCCGCCACGTACGTCGCCCCCATCGCCTACAACGTCCTGCCGATGGCCGGCTCGATCGTCGACGACGGCTCGCTGGAGACCGACGAGGAGCAGAAGCTCCGCAACGAGTCGCGCAAGATCCTCGCCCTGCCCGAGCTGCGCGTCTCCGGCACGTGCGTGCGCGTCCCCGTCTTCAGCGGCCACTCGCTGTCGATCAACGCCGAGTTCGACCGCCCCATCTCGGTGCAGCGGGCCACCGAGCTGCTGGCGTCCGCGCCGGGCGTCGAGCTGCGCGACGTGCCGACGCCCCTCGAGGCGGCGGGCGCCGACCCGTCATACGTCGGGCGCATCCGCCAGGACCAGTCCGTCGACGACGGCAAGGGCCTCGTGCTGTTCGTCGCCAACGACAACCTGCGCAAGGGCGCGGCGCTCAACGCCGTCCAGATCGCCGAGCTGGTGGCCGCCGAGCTGGGGTTGCGCACCGCCTGACCCGGCCGCCGCGCACCCGGCGCCCGCACGCCCAAAGATCGTGAGTGTTTCCTC
>NZ_DLOE01000042.1:6260-47626 GCF_002479615.1 Arsenicicoccus sp. UBA7492
GAGGAAACACTCACGATCTTTTGTGGTGGGGAGGGTCAGGGGACGGTGGCGATGATCTCCAGCGCCCGCTTGCGGTCCTCGAGGCCCTGCGTGGCGTTGGTGACCATGAGCTCGTCCGCCTGGGCGTGCTCACGGAACTCCGCGAGGTAGCGCGCCACCTCGGCCCCGTCACCGACCGCCGTGTAGCGCATCATGTGCTGCACCTGCTGCCCGAAGGCCGTCCCCATCGCCTCGTCCACCTGCTCCTCGGTGAGCTCGGTGCCGCGGCGGCCGGCCATGGTCCGCAGCCGCTGGCGGCGCACCAGGCGGGCCTGCTCCTCGGCCGCGGCCGTGTCGTCGGCCGCGATGACGTTGAGCGCGGCGATGACATAGGGCTCGGCGAGCTGCTCGGAGGGCTGGAAGCGCTCGCGATAGACCTGCACGGCCTGCTCGAGCGCGTCGGGCGCGAAGTGGCTGGCGAACGAGTAGGGCAGGCCGAGCGCCGCCGCGAGCTGGGCGCCGAACAGCGACGACCCGAGGATGTAGAGCGGGACCTGCGTGCCCCAGCCGGGGTAGGCGTGGATGCCCGGGATCAGGCTGTCCTGCGACAGGTAGCCCTGCAGCTCCTGGACGTCCTGCGGGAACTGGTCGGAGGCGCGGGGGTCGCGGCGCAGCGCACGCAGCGTCTGCTGGTCGGTGCCGGGGGCGCGGCCGAGCCCCAGGTCGATGCGGCCGGGGTGCAGCTCGGCCAGGGTGCCGAACTGCTCGGCGATGACCAGCGGGGAGTGGTTGGGGAGCATGATGCCGCCGGCGCCGACGCGGATGGTCGAGGTGGCCGACGCGACGTGACCGATCAGCACCGACGTCGCCGCGGACGCGATGGTCCGCATGTTGTGGTGCTCGGCGAACCAGATGCGCTCGAACCGGCCCGTCTCCTCGGCCTTCTGCGCCAGGGCGACGCTCTCGAGGAGCGCGTCGCGCGTGCTCTGGGCGGGGGCGACGAACGCCAGGTCAAGGATCGACAGGGGAGTGGCCATGTGGTGGACAACCGGTCGGGCGCGGCGAGGATTCCCGGCGCCCGTGGACCAGCCCGTCCACCAGCCCGTATGCCGACCCGCCCGCCGCCACACGGGGCGGATTCGGGGTGGCGGCGCCGCGCGCGGGCTCAGCGCACGACCGGAGGGCCCACGTAGCGCGCCGACGGGCGGTAGATCTTGGTCGTCGTCGCCTGCTCGAGGACGTGCGCGCTCCACCCGACGACCCGGCTGACGGCGAAGGTCGGCGTGAACATCGAGCGCGGGATCCCGCAGCGCTCCATGACGACGCCGGCGTAGTACTCGACGTTGGCGTAGAGCCGGCGCCCGGGCTTGAGCTCGGCGAGCGTGTCCTCGACGACCTGCTCGACGGCGACCGCGAGGTCGACGAGCGGTCCACCGAGGCGCTGCGCCTCGGCCTTGAGCATCTCGGCCCGGGGGTCGTGCGTGGTGTAGACGGCGTGCCCGAACCCCATGATCCGGTCGCCGGCCGCGACGCGCTCGCGCACCCAGGCGGGTGCCCGGTCGACGGTGCCGATCTGGTCGAGCGCCTCGAGGGCCCGGTCGGGTGCGCCACCGTGCAGCGGTCCGGAGAAGGCCCCGAGCGCCGCGCACAGGGCCGACCCCACGTCGGCGCCCGAGGACGCGACGACCCGGGCCGCGAAGGTCGAGTTGTTGAAGCCGTGGTCGACCGTCGCGACGAGGTAGCGGTTGATGGCGCGCTCCACCTCCGGCGTGGGGCGCTGGCCGGTGACCATCCACAGCCAGTCGGCCGCGGCCGAGAGCGTGGGGTCGGGGGCGACGGCGGGGAGCCCGGCGCCGCGTCGGTGCAGCGCGGCGAGGATCGTCGGGGTGGCGGCGGCCAGGCGCAGTGCCTCGGCCCGGACGGCGGCGGGCGAGGCGCCATACGTGGGGGGTGAGCCCGTGGCGAGGTGCGAGAGGACGGTGCGCAGCTGGGCGAGGGGCGCGCCCGTGATGCCGGTCGAGGCCTCGCGGTCGACGAGGTCGAGCGTCGCGTCGTCGAGGACCCGCAGCGGCGCGAGCTCCTCGGCGAAGGCGCGGGCCTCGTCGGGTGTCGGCAGGTCGCCGGTGAGGAGCAGGTGCCAGACCTCCTCGAGGGTGCAGCGCTCGACGAGGTCCAGCGCCGAGTGCTCGCGGTAGTGGTAGAAGCCCTCGGCGCCACGCACGTCGCCGACGGTCGTGTCGGCGACGACGAGGCCCTTGAGCCCGGGTGGGACGGCGATCTGACGGGTGTCGGTCATGTTGATACGGTCGGCCTGCTATCAATGTGTTGTCAACGTTGATCGCGTGCATGGTTGATCCTGTCAACGTCGCCTGATCGCCCCTCGGAGGTCGTATGCCGAACCGCCCCGCCCCGGATCGCGAGCTGCTGACCACGGCCCAGGTCGCTCGTCTGCTGGGGGTCAAGACCCAGACCGTCTACGCCTACGTGAGCCGGGGGCAGCTCCGGCCGACGCACCGTGACGGCCGGCGGGCGAGCTACTTCGCGCCGGAGGACGTCGAGGCGCTGCAGGGGCGTTCGGGCACGCTCGGGCGGGGGACCGGGCTCGCGGAGTCGGTGCGCACGACCATCACGCGGCTCGAGGGCGACCGGCTCGCCTATCGGGGGCGCGACGCGTCCACCCTGGCGGAGGCGGCCTCGGTGGAGGAGGTGGCGGGCCTGCTGTGGGGCGGTGACGAGCCCGTCTCGCTGGTCGTGGACGAGGAGGCCCTGGCCGACGTCCGCGACGGGCTGGCGGCCCTGCCCGAGGGTGCTCGCCTCGTCGAGCGGCTGCGCCTGGCCGTGCTGCTGCTGACCGCGCGCGACGCGCGACGCCACGACCTCGACCCGGCGGCCGTGCGGGAGCGGGCCGGGCTCCTGATCGCCACCGCCACCGCCGCGCTCCTCCCCCGCGAGGCGTGGGGGTCGGCATACGAGGGCTCCGACCAGGCGACGCGGTGGACGGCGGTCGTCGGCGGCGACCCCGACGACGAGGCGCTCGTGGACCTCGTGCGGCGGGCGCTCGTGCTCCTCGCCGACCACGACATGGCCGCGTCGACGACGGCGGTGCGGGTGAGCGCCAGCGTGCGCGCCGACCTGGGGTCGTGCCTGCTGGCGGGGCTGAGCGCCATGGACAGCCCGCTGCACGGGTCTGCCGGGGTCCAGGCGCGGCTGCTCCTCGAGGCGGCGGTCGCCGACCCGCCCAGGACGCTGGGGCGGGTGCTGGCGGACCCGTCGGCGGCGGCGGGTTTCGGCCACCGGATCTATCGCGAGAGCGACCCGCGGGCCGAGCACCTCCTGGGCAGGCTGCGGGTCGCGGGGCTGGGGGCGCTGGAGGGGCCGGCGACGCTGCTCGAGGAGGGGCTGTGGGAGCGGCACGGCCTGTTCCCCAACAGCGACTGGGCGCTCGCGGTGCTCGCCCACCGCCACGACCTGCGGGTGGACGCACCGGAGGCGGTGTTTGCGGGGGCCCGCCTGGTGGGGTGGGTGGCCCACGTGCTGGAGGAGTATGCCGAGGAGCCGCTGCGCTTCCGTCTGACAGGGGTCTACCAGGGGCCGCGATGAGACATCTGATGTGCCCGTTTGAGGGGGGACGTTTCGGGGGTTGGACCTGCGGATCTGTCCGTTGCGGCGAGGATCGTGCCCGAATTTCTGTGTTCTCTTCACTTTTGCTATTGACTGGACAGAAGCGGGCGCGCTTTACTGGTGCCACGGATCCTCGCCGTTGAGGGTCACCTTGTGAAAGGAACGGCCGTGGCTAGTACCACCGCTACCTCGGGCGGCGCAGAGCGCGTGTCGGCCCGCGTGCACGTCCAGAAGTTCGGGACCTTCCTGTCCAACATGGTCATGCCCAACATCGGCGCGTTCATCGCGTGGGGCCTCATCACCGCACTCTTCATCGAGAAGGGGTGGCTCAACTCCGGCGGAACCGGTGGCCTCGCCGCCAACAGCTGGGTGGCCCAGATCGGTGGTTGGGGTGACTTCAAGGACGGCGGCATCGTCGGTCCGATGATCACGTACCTGCTGCCCCTGCTCATCGGCTACACCGGCGGCAAGAACATCTACGACGTCCGCGGTGGCGTCGTCGGCGCCATCGCCACCATGGGCGTCATCGCCGGCACCGACATCCCGATGTTCATGGGCGCCATGATCATGGGCCCCCTCGGTGGCTGGACGATGAAGAAGATCGACGCCATCTGGGACGGCAAGATCAAGCCCGGCTTCGAGATGCTGGTCAACAACTTCTCGGCCGGCATCTGGGGCATGGTGCTCGCCATCTTCGGGTTCTTCGCCATGGGCCCGGTGGTCAAGGCGTTCAGCAGCGCCGCCGGCAGCGTCGTCGGCTACCTGGTGGACCACGGGCTGCTGCCGCTCACCTCGATCCTGATCGAGCCGGCCAAGATCCTCTTCCTCAACAACGCCATCAACCACGGCATCCTCACGCCGCTCGGCACCAACGAGGCCGTCCAGAAGGGCAAGTCGGTCCTCTTCCTGCTCGAGGCCAACCCCGGCCCCGGCCTCGGCCTGCTGCTCGCGTTCTCGCTCTTCGGCAAGGGGCTGGCCAAGGGCTCTGCTCCCGGCGCCGCGATCATCCACTTCTTCGGCGGCATCCACGAGATCTACTTCCCCTACGTGCTCATGAAGCCGAAGCTGATCGCGGCCGTGATCCTCGGTGGCATGGCCGGCGTGTTCACCAACGTGCTCTTCGGCTCCGGCCTGCGCGCCCCCGCCGCTCCCGGCTCGATCATCGCCGTGCTGCTCCAGACCGCCAGCGACAGCTACATCGGCGTCATCCTGTCCGTCATCGTCGCCGCGGCCGTGACGTTCGCCGTCGCCGCCTTCCTGCTCAAGACGGACCGGGCCGACGACGAGGGTGACCTCGCTGCCGCCACCGCCCAGATGGAGGCCAACAAGGGCAAGAAGTCCTCGGTCGCCTCGTCCCTGACCGGCGGAGCCGCCGGTGCGGGTGTCGGCACCGACGGCCACAGCGGCCCGATCCACAAGATCGTCTTCGCCTGCGACGCCGGCATGGGCTCGTCCGCCATGGGCGCCTCGGTCCTGCGCCGCAAGGTCAAGGCCGCGGGCCACGACGACGTCACCGTCGTCAACAAGTCCATCGCGAGCCTGTCCGACGAGTATGACCTCGTGGTCACCCACCAGGACCTCACCGACCGTGCCCGCCAGCGGACCGGTTCGGCCGTCCACGTCTCCGTGGACAACTTCATGAACAGCCCGCGGTACGACGAGATCGTCGATCTCCTCGGTCGCACCAACGGCTCCCAGACCCCCGCGGCCGTCGCTGCCCCCTCGGCGGCGGCCGTGGGCCCCACGTCCGGCGTCACGCACGACGCCACCGCCGGCGCCCCGCAGGGCGGCGTCCTCGACCGTGACGGCATCGAGCTGTCGGGTCGGGCCCGCACCCGGGACGAGGCCATCGAGGAGGCTGGGCGTCTGCTGGTCGCGCAGGGCGCGGTCGACGACGCCTACGTCGCCTCGATGCACGAGCGCGAGCGCTCCGTCTCGACCTACATGGGCAACCTGCTGGCGATCCCGCACGGCACCAACGAGGCCAAGGCGTCGATCCGCCGCACGGCCCTGTCGTTCGTGCGCTACGCCCACCCGGTCGACTGGAACGGCAGCGAGGTGAGGTTCGCGGTCGGCATCGCCGGTGCCGGGGACGACCACCTCACCCTGCTGGCCTCGCTCGCCCAGGTGTTCCTGGACGAGCAGCAGGTGGCTCGCCTCGAGGCGGCGACGTCGCCCGAGGAGGTGCAGGAGATCCTCTCGACCGTGCAGGCGCAGGCCTGACACAGCCCCTGAGGACTCACCTCCACAGAACCCCACGAGGGGTCGCTGCGACTGATCGCGGCGGCCCCTCGTGGTATGTCTGCGTCAGGCCACCGACGCAGGCCAGCGGTGCCGGCGCCACGCGTCCCAGGTCGCGAAGCCGGCGGGTGGCGCATCGATCGGCTCGCTGCCGTCGAGCTCACCCGGGGTGGGGACCTCCATGGCGGCAGCCCACTTCGTCAGCTCCTCGTCGGACATCGGCCAGGTGGTGCGTGGCTCCTCGGCCTGGCGTCGGTCCAGCCGTCGGCGCTGCTCCTCGCGCGCGAGCTCGACGTAGCGCAGCTCCACCGTCGCCCCACGATCGAAGGCCGCCTGCCGGAGTGCGGACCGCTCGTCCCGGCTCCACAGGCCGAAGTCGATGACGACGTCGACCCCGAGCTCCAGGGCGCGGAGCCCGATCTCGACGAGGCGGCCCTCGATGACGGCCTGGGCCTCCGGTGGGTTGTCGGGCCCGTAGAGGGCGCGCACCCACTCGTCCTTGGTGAGGCGGAGCGCCTGGTGCTCGACCTCGAGGGCGCGGGCCACCGTGGTCTTGCCGGTCCCGGGCAGCCCGACGGTCAGGTACAGGGTGGCCCGCCGCATCGTCACCGGCCGCGGCACAGCCGGATGAACGCGCCCAGCTGCAGCAGCTGCTCGGGGGTCTGCGGCGTGAGCTCGGTGAGTACGCTCGAGCGCACCACCACGGCGAGCCACTGGGCCCGCGAGATGGCGACGTTGAGCCGGTTGCGGTCCAGCAGGAAGTCGGCCCCGCGGGGCAGGTCGGCCAGGGCGGACGCGGTCATCGACATGATCGCCACGGGCGCCTCCTGGCCCTGGAACAGGTCGACCGTGCCGACCCGCACCTCGTCGAGGCCTGCGCGGTCCAGCGCCTCCCGCAGCGCGCCGACCTGTGCGTTGTAGGGCGCGACCACCACGAACCCGTCCTGCCCGAGCGGCTGCTCGTCACCGTCGGGCATAACGCGCCAGGGAGTCCCGAGCAGGCCCCGCACGACCTCGACGACCGCGTCGGCCTCCTCGGGCGAGGAGACGGAGTTGTCGTGGTGCTCGACCGTGACGACGCGCAGCCCGGGCTCGACGCCGCTCAGCGACCGGCCCAGGGTGACGGACTCCTCGGAGCGCAGACGCCCTGCGTAGGCCAGGTGCGAGATGGGCTCGCACACCGCCGGGTGCATCCGCCACGTGCGTTCGAGGAAGTACCCGAGCTCGGCGGGGAGGGTGTCGTGCCCGGCCGAGAGCCACCCGAGGGCGGACTCGTCGACGGGCTCGGGGTGGATGCCCTGGGACACCTGCGGCAGCTGCTGGGGGTCGCCGAGCAGCAGGAGCCGGGAGGTGCAGCGGGCCACGGCGAGGGTGTTGGCCAGGGAGTACTGGCCGGCCTCGTCGATGACCAGGACGTCCAGGTCGCCGTCGTCGACCGCGTTGAGGTTGCAGAAGTCCCACATCGTGCCGCCGACCACGCAGCCCCGGGATGCGGCCCGGTGCTCGTCGAGGAATCCCCGCACGGCGCGCGCGTCCTTGAGCGCCGTCCAGGAGGGGTCCTCGTGCTTGGTCTTGGGCTTGCAGACGTCATCGGCGGGGACGCCGACCTTGACGACTCTGTCGAGGACGTTCTCGACCACCGCGTGCGACTGGGCGACCACGCCCACCCGCCAGCCCAGCCGGACCAGAGCAGCGATGACGTGCGAGGCGACATAGGTCTTGCCGGTCCCTGGAGGTCCCTGCACCGCGAGGTAGGACCCGTCGAGCGCCGTGACGGCGGCCGTGATGGCGCCCACCGCGTCACCGTTCACCACGGGCGGCAGGCGGTCCAGCCCGCTGAGCCGGGGCGGCCGGCGACGCAGGACCTCGATGCCGGGGTGGGGCGGGAGCGCCGCGACCCCACCGGCCGCGTCCACCCGTGACGCCAGCGTCAGCAGCGCGTCCTGGATGGCCTTGACCATGGGGCCTGGTCCGACGGTCAGGGCCGCGGGCAGGTCGTCGTGCTCGTCAGCGCCCTTGGCGAGGCGTTCCTCGATGGTCAGGCGCAGCCGCCCGCCGGGGACCACCTCGGCCTCGGTGACCGCGAGGGTGCTGGTGGCTCCCATCGCTTCGGGGCTCGGCGCCTCGATGCTCACGGGGACGGGTGAGGGGTAGACGAGGAAACCGCCCCCCTCGCCCTTGCCGAAGGACATGCCCGGCTCGTGCCGACCCACCGCCGACAGCACCCGGCGGACGCTGCGCTTGCCGGGCGGCTTGCCCCAGTCCTCGACGACCTCGACGCGGTCCAGCACGACCGCGTCCCGCGAGGCGGGCCAGTCGTCGAGCGAGGACTGCAGCCGGTCGAAGTGCGCCCACCAGAAGGGCTTGCCCTCGCGCCGGTGGTAGTCGACGGCCGCGCCCACCATGGCGACCGCCTGGTCGTCCGCGTCGCGCTCGTCGGCCGGGCCCGCCAGCGCGAGGAGCCGGTCCACCACGACGGCGCCGGGATCGGCAGCCGGGGCGTCGCCCTCGGGCTCTACGTCGACCAGCGCTCCTTTGGGCGAGCGCTCCGTGGCGACGCCCGACTCGGCGAGCCGGTCGAGCAACCAGTCGCGCAGCCGCAGGGTAGAGACGCAGTCGTATTCGTTGTAGTCGGCGATGGACTGCAGCAGCCGGTCGGCCTCCTCGACGTCGCCGCGGGCCCGGGCCTCGGACCACCGGTGGTACTCGACGATGGAGTCGCCGGCCGTCGTGACCTCGCCACCGCGCAGGTCGTCGCCCATGTAGAGGGGCTCGAGCTTCTTGATGGAGTAGGACGGCTGCGAGACGCGCAGGGACCGCTTGACCACGGTGTAGAGGTCGACCAGGACGCCCTCCCGCAGCAGACGGTCGACGGCATCCTCGCCGACACCGTGACGCCCGGCGAGGCGCAGCAGCGCCGTCCGCTCGTAGGCGGCGTAGTGGTAGATGTGCAGCCCCGGGTGGCGGGCCCGGCGCTCCTCGACGTAGGCGAGGAAGTCGATCAGCGCCTGCCGCTCTTCGCCTCGGTCGTGCGCCCAGAACGGCCGGAAGGTGCCGTCGGTCTCGACGACGCCGAAGAGGTACTCCAGGCCCTGGTCGCCCGCCTCGTCGCCGGCCCACATCGGGTCGCCCTCGAAGTCGAAGAAGATGTCGCCCTCGTCCGGGGCCGGGATCGCCCGGATCGCCTCGGGGGTGTGGACGTCGAACTCGACGGGCCGCGTCGAGCCGTCGGGCGGGCACTGCCGCACCTGCAGCCGTGCCTGCGCCCGCAGCTTGTCGAAGGTCGTCCGTGGCAGGTCCTCCACCGGCTCCTCGCACGCGGCGAGCTGGTCGATGGTGCTGATCCCGGCGGCGAGCAGCTTCTTGCGCTGCACCGCGCGGACACCCGCGACCTGCCAGACGTCGCGGGTGGCTGCCACCTCGGCGGCGCACACGTCGCAGGACCCGCAGGCCGTGATGCCGGGGGCGCCCCAGGCGACGGGCTCGGTGGCGGCCAGCCGGTCGGCGACCAGCGAGACGAGGTGGGCGCGGCGCTCGGCATACACCGCCTCGATCTCGGCCACCGGAAAGGTGGGCCGGGAACGGTCACCCAGCACGAGGGTCACCCGATCCGTCGGGTCGATGCCCCCACGGCGCAGCTGGTCGGCGTAGGCCGCCAGCTGCAGCAGCGCGGTGACCTTGGCGTGGCGCGCCAGCTTGGTGTCGTGCACCTCGTAGGCCGGATGCTCCGGGGTCCAGGAGTCGGCGCGCACGAGGAAGTCCGAGTAGCCGAGGAACTCCCCGTCGTAGAGGCAGCCCTGGTAGACCACGGGCACGCCCTCGCGCATCGCGGCGAAGGTCGCCTCCCGCGCCGCCCACAGCGCGATCGGCGTGGACCGCGGGTGCTCGATCCGGCGCACGCCCTCCGCGCCGTGCACGGCGAGCAGCCGCTCGAGCTCCACCTGCTCGTGCGCGTCACCGAGGGTCGCCAGCTGGTCCAGCATCGCGTCCGGTGCGGCCTCGGTGCGGGGCAGGCGCCCCAGCATCACGTCGAGCTGACGCAGCAACCCGAGCTCGCACGCCGATGCGCGAGACAGGTCCGTGGCGCTGATGACGATGCGTTCGCCGATCTGGTGCATGTCGACCCCCTTGGTCCTCTGCCAGGAACCTAGCAACGACCACCGACACACCCCCTCGGGGCATGAACCCGGACGTGTCGTCGTTGGCACGAAGACACCCCGAACGGAAAGGACTCCTCATGTCCCGCATCGCCGTCATCGGTGGCCACGGCAAGGTCGCCCTGCTCCTCGCCCCTCTCCTCGTCGCCGACGGTCACGAGGTCACCTCGATCATCCGCAACCCCGAGCACGCCGCCGACGTGGAGGCGACCGGTGCCACCGCGCGCGTCGCCGACGTCGAGCAGCTCGACACGGACGGCATCGCCGACGTGCTCCGCGGGCACGACGCGGTCGTCTGGTCCGCCGGCGCCGGCGGGGGAGACCCCGAGCGGACGTATGCCGTCGACCGCGACGCCGCGATCCGCTCGATGGACGCGGCCGGCCAGGCCGGCGTCCAGCGCTACGTGATGGTGAGCTACCACGGGGCCGGCCAGGACCACGGGGTGGACCCCGACGACGCCTTCCACGCGTACGCGCAGGCCAAGGCCGACGCCGACACCTACCTCAAGCGCACCGACCTCGCGTGGACGATCCTCGGGCCGAGCCGGCTCTCCCAGGACCCGGGCAGCGGTCGCATCGCCACCCCTGGCGTCAAGGACGCGGCCGTGTCGCGCGCCAACGTCGCCGCGGTGATCGTCGCGACGGTCGACCGGTCCGGCCTCACGGGCCAGACGATCGAGTTCAACGACGGCGACACCCCCATCGCGGAGGCGCTGGCCGACCTCGGCTGAGACCGAGCGAGATCGAACGAGATCGAGGCTCAGACCCTCCTAAACAGTGCACAACGCCGAGTTCCTGCCCGATATCGGGCAGGAACTTGTCGTATGACATCCCTCCGCCTCACGATCATCCTGTGCACGACCCCGACATCGTCGATCGCGTCGCCGCCTCGACCGGCCTGAGCCGCTCCGAGGCCGAGCGCGTCGTCGACGACGTCGTGGCCTGGCACCGGGAGAGCGTCGAGGACTACGTCCGCCGCCGCCACGCCCACCTCAAGACCTACGGCACCCGCAACGCCGAGGCGTTCGCCATCATCGCGGACGAGCTGCGATCGCGGGTCGTCGCGGCGCCCGAGCTGTCCGAGCGACAGCTGCGGCGCATCATCTACGGCTGACCAGGAGATCACCCATGTGCGGCATCGTCGGATACATCGGATCCCAGCCCGCGGCACCCCTTCTCGTCGAGGGGCTGCAGCGGCTGGAGTACCGCGGCTACGACTCGGCCGGCCTCGCCGTGCTCGGTCGGACGGGAACCACGGTGGTGCGCACCGTCGGTCGCGTCCGCGGGCTCGAGGCTGCGCTGCCCAAGCGGCTCGCCGGCAAGGTCGGCATCGGCCACACCCGGTGGGCGACCCACGGACCCGCGGCCGAGCGCAACGCCCACCCGCACCGCAGCGAGGACGGTCGGATCTCGGTGGTGCACAACGGGATCATCGACAACGCCACCGCGCTGCGCGCCCAGCTCACCTCTGCCGGGGTGGAGCTCGCCAGCGACACCGACACCGAGGTCGTCGCCCACCTCGTCGCCTGCTCCGGCGCCGACACCCTCGAGGGCGCCGTGCTGGAGGCCCTCGACCGCATTACCGGCACCTACGCGCTCGCCGTGGTCGACGAGCGTCACCCGGACCGGATCGTGGTGGCCCGCAACGGCTCTCCGCTGATCATCGGCGTGGGGGACGGCGAGATGTTCCTGGCCTCGGACGTGGCAGCCCTGGTCCGTCATACGACCTCCGTGGTGCACCTCGACGACGGCGAGCTGGCGACCATCACCGCCACGGGCTTTCGCACGTTCACGGCCGACGGCGAGGACACCGGGCGCACGCCCGTCGAGATCGCCGTCGCCGCAGAGGATCTCGAGCTGGCCGGGCACGAGCACTACATGCGCAAGGAGATGCTCGAGCAGCCCGACAGCGCCGAGGCCGTCATCCGTGGCCGGCTCGACGAGCGCTTCGGCACCGCCCGGCTCGACGGCCTCAACCTCGCCCCGCGCGAGCTGCGCGGGTTCCGGCGCGTCAAGATCCTCGGCTGCGGATCCGCCTACTACGTGGGGCAGCTCGGCGCCCAGCTGCTCGAGGAGCTCGCCCGCGTCCCCGCCGACGCCGAGGCCGCCTCCGAGTTCCGCTACCGCAACCCCGTGATCGAGCCGGACACGCTCTACGTCGTCGTGTCGCAGAGCGGCGAGACCGCCGACACGGCCTTTGCCGTGCAGGAGGTCAAGCGCAAGGGCGGCCAGGTCGTCGCCCTCGTCAACGTCGTCGGCTCGACCATCGCCCGCGAGGTCGACGGTGGCATCTACCTGCACGCCGGGCCCGAGATCGCGGTCGCCTCGACCAAGGCGCTCACCAACATGGCCATGGCCTTCGCGATGCTGGCGCTGCTCATCGGGCGCGTGCACGACCTGTCGGTCGCTGACGGCAAGCGAATCATCAACGGACTCAAGGCGATCCCCGCGCAGATCCGCGAGATCCTCGACCAGGAGGGCGAGATCGCCGAGCTCGCCCGCGAGATCGCCGGCTCCCAGAGCGCGTTCTACATCGGACGCGTGCGCGGCTTCCCGGTCGCGCGCGAGGGCGCGCAGAAGCTCAAGGAGGTCAGCTACATCCACGCCGAGGCCTACCAGACCTCCGAGCTCAAGCACGGCCCGCTGGCCCTGATCGACGAGTCCATGCCCACCGTCGCGATCATCCCCGACGACGACCTCACCGACCGCAACGTGGCCGCGGCCGAGCAGGTGCTGGCGCGCAAGGGCCCGCTCGTCGCCATCACCCACCCCGGAGTCGACCTGTCCCACCTCGGGATCCGCTCGATCGTCGTGCCTCGCAACGAGCCCGAGCTCGACCCGATCCTGCTGACCATCCCCACGCAGCTCATCGCCTACCACGCGGCCCTCGCGCTCGGCCACGACATCGACAAGCCGCGCAACCTGGCCAAGTCCGTCACCGTCGAGTGACGGCGCGGGGTCGTCTTGGCCGGCTGCCCCCGTCGCGAGCTCCATCCGCCGTCTGCGGCTGCGGCCCCGGTCTCGTGCTGCAGCCCGAGACCGGCGCCAGCGAGCAAGACGGTGGACAGGGCATCAGACGCCGCGTCGTGGACGCCCACCTCCGAGCGGCCCGGCGCGCCAGGTAGCGTCGCCGCATGAGCTCGACCTCCCTCCTGATCCACGACGTGCGCCCGGTCGGCCTCGACGGGCCCGCCGGCAGGGCGGCGTCGCTGTCGCGAGGCGAACCTGTCGAGCCGGTCGAGCCTGTTGACGTCTTGGTGATCGACGGGGTGATCCGCGAGGTCGGCCCACGCCTGACGGGTCGCGCGGGCCAGGGCGTCGACGTGCTCGACGCCGGTGGCCGCTTCGGCATACCGGGCCTGTGGGACCAGCACGTCCACCTCGACCAGTGGGCGCTGCAGCAGGTGCGGCTCGACACGACGCTCGCCACGGGGCCGGGCGACGTCGTCGAGCTGGTGCGCCGCCGGGTCGCGGAGCTCGGGACGGCCGACCGGACCAGCGTGGTCCAGGGCTGGGGACATCGCTCGTCGACCTGGACCGAGGCTCGCACCGCCGCCGCGCTGGACGAGGTCAGCGGCGATCACCCCGTCGTCCTCATCAGCGGCGACGCCCATCACGGGTGGATGAACTCCGTTGCGCTGCAACGACTGGGCTTCCCGACCGGGGCTGGCGCGGGCGTGGTGGAGGAAGGGCCGTGGTTCGCGGCCTACGGGCGTCTGGGGGCGACGTTCGGGCCCGACCCGCACCTCGACGACGGCCTTCGGACCGTGCTGCGATCGGCCGCCGAGCTCGGCGTCGTCGGCGTCGTGGACTTCGAGTTCGGCGGGGCGCTGGGGTCGTGGCCGGGCCGGGTGGCCGCGGGACTGGACACGCTGAGGGTGCGGGCATCGACCTACGAGGACGGTCTGGCCGACGTGCTCGCCCGCGGTCTGCGCACCGGGGACCCGCTGGACGCGACCGGACTGGTCACCATGGGCCAGCTCAAGCTCATCTCCGACGGCTCGCTCAACACCCGTACGGCGCACTGCTGCTCGCCCTACCTCGACGGGACCGGACGCGGCGCGCAGAACTACTCGGCCGAGCAGCTGGTGGAGCTCCTCGGCCAGGCCGCCCGGGCGGGGCTCGAGTGCGCCGTGCACGCCATCGGGGACGCCGCGGTCGAGATCGCCCTCGACGCCTTCGCGGCGACGCGGGCACACGGCTCGATCGAGCACGCCCAGCTCGTGCGGTGGCCCGACGTGCCTCGGCTCGCGGCGCTGGGCCTGCGCGCCAGCGTCCAGCCCGCGCACCTGCTCGACGACCGCGACGTGAGCGACGGCTGCTGGGCCGACCGGACCGAACGCTGCTTCGTGCTGCGGTCGATGCTCGACGCCGGCATCGGGCTGGCCCTCGGGTCCGACGCCCCCGTGTCCCCGCTCGACCCCTGGCTCGCGATGGCTGCCGCGGTCCACCGTTCCGGCGATGACCGCGCGCCGTGGCACCCGGAGCAGGCCATCTCCGTGCGCGAGGCGCTCGCCGCCTCGGTCGACGGTCAGCGGCTCGTGCCCGGATCACGCGGCGACGTCGTCCTGCTCGACACGGACCCCCTTGCCCTGCAGGGGGACTCGCGCGAGGTTGCGCACGGGCTGCGGCGGATGCGCGCCGGCGCCACGATCGTCGCCGGCCGCCTGGTCCACGGCCTCTGAGCCGTATGCCGCGCGCACTGCCGCGTGCACAACTGCTGCACTACCGCGCACGCATACCGCGAATTCCGTTGTGGCACAGCGCGCGAGTGCCGCGACGCAGCCGGATGTGCAGCAGTTGATCGCGGGTAGCGCTCCAGCACCAGCCACCCAGCACCTCGGTAGCCACGAGGCGGGCCAGGGTCCTGTGGATGACGCGCTCGGCCGCCCGCCGGACCTGGGCATGCTGGTCCGATGCGCACCGTTGCCGAGATGATCGCCGAGCTGGGGCACGTCGCGACGTGGTCCGAGCTGCAGCCGCACGTCACCCGCCGCGCCGTCACCGCAGCGATGACGCGTGGCGAGGTCGAGCGCCTGAGCCGCGACCGCTATGCCACGCCCGGACTTCACGCCGCGCGGCGCGAGGCGGAGCGGCACCACGGGGTCGTGTCGCACCTCAGCGCCGCGGTGCATCACGGGTTCAAGGTGCGCACCCCGCCGGCGCGTCCGCAGGTCACGGTGCCGGGCACGCACCACGTGACCCGGGCGGACGAGGACTGCTGCGAGATCAGGCTCCGGCACCTGGGGCCGGGCGACCACGCGCAGGGAGTCACCACGCCCCTGCGCACGGTGGTGGACTGCGCACGCGACCTGCCGTTCGAGGAGGCGCTGTGCGTCGCGGACTCCGCCTTGCGCTCGAGCCTGGTCACCCCGGACGACCTGGTCTCGCTCGCACGCCGCGCGCGAGGGCCAGGTGCCCGGGCGCTGAGGCGGGTGGCGCAGCAGGCAGACGGTGGCTCGTCCGGTCCGATGGAGACGGTGCTGCGGGTCATCTCCCTCGACCGCGGCCTCGACCTGTCGACCCAGCTGCAGATCGTGGATCACGGCTTGTTCGCGGTCGTGGATCTGGGTGACCCCGCCCTGCGGCTCGCCGTGGAGGCCGACTCGTTCGCCTGGCACGGCGATCGCCGGGCCCTGGATCGTGACTGTCGCCGCTACGACGAGCTCGTCGTGTGGGGGTGGACGGTCCTGCGGTTCAGCTGGGAGCAGGTGATGATCGACCGCGACTTCGTCGAGTGGTGCTTCACGCACGTCCTCGACGGGAGGGACGGCATCTCCCCGCCCGTCCCCCCGCGTCCGGGGCGTCGCCGCCGCCCACTGTGACCAACTGCTGCACATCGGATGGCGTCACCGACGAATTCCGTTGCAGCACAATGACTAGGTGCGAACGTGACCCCCTATCTGCAGCAGTTGGTCGCGCGGGAGCGACCACAGTGCCGGCTCGCCCGCCGGCCGCACGCCCGCCGGCCGCACGCACGCCCGCCCGCCGGACGCACGCACGCCAACGGCCCGCCCACACGAGGTGGACGGGCCGCCGGCCGGCAGGACGCGGGTCAGGCCGCGTTGTCGGCGTTGTCGGGGTTCTGCGCCCACAGGTCGGGGCCGAAGACCTCGTAGCTGATGTCCTCGGGCGCGACGCCCTTGTCGATCAGGGTGCGCCGCACGACCTGCATGAACGGCAGCGGGCCGCACATGAACACCTTGGCGCCCGAGGGGATCTCGGCGTCGGACAGGTCCATCAGGCCCGGCCGGGCGGGGTGGATGGTGGGGGCGGACTCCGCCTCCTCCTCGTACCAGAACTGACCGACGACGTCGTTCATCGCCTCGGCCTGCCCGCGCATGGAGGTGTAGAGCGCCTGCGTGGAGTGCGAGCGGTCGGCGTGGAAGACGCGGATCGAGCGGTGCGGCTGGCGCTGGGACAGGTCCTCGAGGATCGCCGCCATCGGGGTGATCCCGATGCCCGCGGAGACGAGCACCAGCGGTGCCTCGGACTCCTCGAGCACGACGTCGCCGGCTGGCTGGGAGACCTCGAGGACGGTCCCGACCTGCGCGTTGTCCGCGAGCCAGTTGCTGACCTGGCCGTCCGGCACGTCGTCGGCGCCGTGCACGCGCTTGATGGTGAGGCGGAAGGCCTCACGCCCGGGCACGCCGGAGATGGTGTACTGCCGCGGCTGGCGCTCGCCGCCGGGCAGGTCCACGGCGACGCCGACGTACTGACCGGTGCGGTGGGACGGCAGCTCCCCCTCCGCGGGCTTGATGACCAGTGAGAAGGATTCGGGCGTCTCGTCGTCGCGCTCGACCACGGTGTAGGGGCGATAGGGGTGCTCGGGGTCGGTCCCGCCGAGGGCGTAGAGCTTGCCCTCCTCCGCGATGAGCTGGCACGCGAACAGCCAGTACACCTCGTCCCACGCGGAGGCGATCTCGGGGGTGACGGCGTCGCCGAGGACGTCGCCGATGGCCCACATGAGGTGGTGGCCGACGATGGTGTACTCGTAGGACTTGATGCCGAGCGAGACGTGCTTGTGCGCGATGCGCTGCATGATCGGCGTGAAGTCGGGGGCGGCCGGGTCGATCAGGTGGACGGCGTAGGCGACGACCGACGCGGCCAGCGCCTTGGGCTGCTCACCGATGGCCTGGTTGGCCTTGTTGAACACCCGCATCAGCTCGGGGTGCGCCTCGAACATGTGCGGGTAGAACCGCTTGGTGATCTCCTCGGCGTGCTCGGCGACGACGCCGGCCGTGGCCTTGACGGTCTCGGTGGACTGCGGTGACAACATGTGGGGATTCTCCTCGCGTCCCGGCGTCAGCGCCGGGGAGTAATTACGGGATTTTGAGGAACAAAGGTCAGCGTATCGCCTTCGCTTGGCAGTCGCCCCTCGGAGTGGCATGGTTCCCTCATGCGTCTCCCTCTGACCCGTTCTGGGGCAATGGACTTCGTATGACGCACGCCCTGGCGCCTCGACTCGTTCCGCTCGGCGGCCCGCGGGCCATGACCGTCCGCCGCACGCTGCCCCACCGTGACCGGACCCTGGTGGGGCCGTGGTGCTTCGTCGACCACTACGGGCCCGACGACGTGGCGGTCACCGGCGGGATGCTCCTGCCGCCCCACCCGCACATCGGGCTGGCCACGGTGAGCTGGCTCTTCGACGGGGAGCTCGAGCACCGCGACAGCCTCGGCACCTCGGTGGTCGTGCGTCCCGGTGAGCTCAACCTGATGACCGCCGGCGACGGCATCGCCCACTCCGAGGTCTCGACGGACGCCACGACGACCCTGCGCGGCGCCCAGCTGTGGCTGGCCCTGCCCAGCGGATCCCGGGGCGTGGCACCGCGGTTCGAGCACCACGCCCCCACGCCCGAGCAGGACGAGCACGGCACGCTGCGCGTCGCGATCGGATCGCTCCAGGGGGTCACGTCTCCCGTCGAGGTCGAGTCGCCCACGGTGGCAGCGGAGCTCGTCGTCCGTCCCGAGGCGGAGCGCGCCGTGCGGCTGGACCCGGCATACGAGCACGCGGTCCTCGTCGACTGCGGGGTCGTGGTCGTCGACGGGCACGTCGTCGCGCCCGGCAGCCTCCGGCTCCTCGACGCGGGACGCACCAACCTCGGCGTGCGGGCCGGGGCCCACGGAGCGCGCCTGCTGCTGATCGGCGGGGAGCCGATGGACGAGTCCCTCGTCATGTGGTGGAACTTCGTCGGTGGCAGCGACGAGGAGGTGCGCGCCGCCCGCGCGGACTGGATGACGGCGATCGGCGCGGACGACGATGGTGACCGTCCTGAGCGGTTCGGTGCGGTGCCGGGATGGCCGGCCACGTCCGTCCTGCCCGCCCCCACCCTGCCGGCAGCGCCCATGCGCCCGCGCCCACCCCGGCGGTCATGAGCTCCACGAAGGACCCCTGGGACGGCCACCCGGACGTCGTGCGCCTGCTCGGTGCGCCACCGTCCCGCTGGGCCGACGTGGTCGGGCGGGTGCTCGACCCGAGCTGGCAGACGCTCGTGCTGGCGCTGGTGGTCTCGTTGCGCCACAGCCCCACGGTCGCGAGCGGGCTGGGGTGGGCGGTGGCCGCCACCACCTTCTGCGTGGTCGTGCCGTATGCCGTCCTGGCCGCCCTCGTCGGTCGCGGGCACGTCACGGACCGTCAGGTGGTGATCCGCGAGCAGCGCCGGATCCCGCTCCTCGCGGCGCTCGCCTCGGTGGTCGTGGGGCTGGTGACGCTCGCCCTCGTCGGCGCGCCCCGCCCGCTCGTCGCCCTGGTCGCGACGGTCCTGGTGGGCCTGCTCGTCCTCGGCGGCGTGTCCCGGTGGCACAAGGCGTCCTTCCACGCCGCCGTGACCACGGTGTCCGTCGTGGTGCTCACGCGCGAGCTCGGCCCGGGGTTCCTGCTGGTGGGGGTCCCCGTGCTGGCGCTCGCCGCCTGGGCTCGGGTCCGTGCGGGCAGGCACAGCCGCGCGCAGGTCGCGGTGGGTCTGGTGGTGGGGGTGCTCGTCACCGCCCTGATCGACCACACGACGATCTGAGTCGCCCGTCCAGCGCCGCCAGGCCGGGCCGGGCAGCCAGGCCAGGCCAGCGTCAGACGTCGTCGATCGAGGCGCCCTCGGTGACCAGCTGCTCCGCCCGCTCGTAGTCGTCGTCCGCCTCGTAGGTCAGCGCCCCGACGACGATCCCGTCCTGGGCATACCAGACGGTGAGCCCCCCCGGCCGCTCAGCGACCCGGACCTCGTCGAAGCCGTCGCCCCACGCCGCGTGCTTGAGCCACCGGTCACCGATCTGCGACCAGAAGCCCGGCACCGCGGTCCAGGACTCGTCCCCACCTGCGGCGTTGCGCCCCGCGATCTCGCCCATGGTCAGCGCGTCGCCCCAGTGCTCGACGTGCAGCGGACGCCCCGCGGCGGCGTTGTGGGCGCGGGTCACGTCGCCGGCCGCCCAGACGCCGTCGACCGAGGTGCGTAGCCGGTCGTCGACCACCACGCGCCCCTCGTGCGTCGAGATCCCCGTCCCCGCAAGGTAGTCCGTCGACGGGGCGACCCCCAGCGCAGCCAGGACGAGGTCGGGGGAGCGCGTCGTGCCGTCGGACAGGTGCACCTCGCGCGGCGCCCGCACGCTCGTGACCTCCACGCCGGTGACCAGCGCGACGCCCTCCTCGACCAGCCAGTCCTGGAGCAGCCGCGACGCCCGGTCGCCGAGCCGTGCGGCCTGGGGCGCCTGCTCGGTCGTGACGATCGTGACGTCGATGCCGCGCCGGGCCAGCGAGACGGCCGCCTCGCAGCCGATGAACCCCGACCCGATCACGACCGCCGACCGCTCATGGCTCGCCGCCTCCACCAGGCGCTCGGCGTCGGCGAGGCTGCGCAGCAGGTGCACGTCCGCGTCGGGGTCTGCGGTGGGCAGCCGGACGGGGGTGGCCCCCGAGGCGAGCACCAGTGCGTCATACGGGATCTCACGGCCCCCGGCGTGGATCACCCGGGCGTCGGGGTCGATGCGATCCACGTGGGCGCCGAGCTCGACGGTGATCCCGGTGAGCTCGGGGTCGGCGTCGTCGATCGCGACCGGCTCTGGGGGCAGATCCCCGCGCAGGACGTCCTTGCTGAGCGGGGGCCGCTGGTATGGCGGATGCCCGTCCGCCGTCACGACCAGCACCGGCCCGGGGCCACCGGCATCGCGATAGGCCTGGGCGGCCCTCACCCCCGCAGGTCCCGATCCGACGACGACCAGTCCGTGGCTCATGGCGGCTCCGCTCGTTCGATGCGTGTCCTCGGGAGGCGCGGTCGCGGTGCGCCGACCCTGTGTGCCTCGATCGCATACCCCGGCTGGGCCCCATCATCCGGCCCGCGTCCTCGGGCATCCCCGCGCTCGCAGCTCACGAACGCGCGATCCGGAGGCTCAGATCCGGACCTACGTGAGCTCCGAGCGCACGAATGGCCACCCGGTCCCGGCGCTGGGAGAGAAGAAAACCGGCCCTGGCCCGCGTTGCCGCGGATCAGAGCCGGTTGCTCAACTGGTCGGGGTGACAGGATTTGAACCTGCGACCTCGTCGTCCCGAACGACGCGCGCTACCAAGCTGCGCCACACCCCGTGTTGACTGACCGAGGATAGCCGACGAACGCCCCCGGACACGAATCGGTCCGGTCCGACGCCGACCGGCGCCGTCAGTCCCGAGCCCGGTCCCGCGCGCGCAGGGTGATCAGGGTCGCCTCGGGACGGCAGGCGAACCGCACGGGCGCGGTCGGGGACGTGCCGAAGCCCGCCGACACGTGCAGCCACGCGGCGTCGTCGGGCGCCTCGGACGACGGGGCGTTGTCGCAGCCGGGCCACCAGCGGGACAGGCCCTTGACCCGCTCGCGGCCGAGGTCGCAGTTGGTGACCAGCGCGCCGTAGAACGGGACGCACACCTGCCCGCCGTGCGTGTGACCGGCCATCACCAGGTCGGCACCGTCGCGCGTGAAGGCGTCCAGCGTGCGCAGGTACGGCGCGTGCGCCACCCCGATCGTGAGGGCGGCGTCGGGGTCGGCGGGCCCCGCGACCTCGTCATACCGGTCCCGCTCGATGTGCGGGTCGTCGACGCCGACCAGCTCGA
This sequence comes from Arsenicicoccus sp. UBA7492, assembly GCF_002479615.1. Classification (NCBI taxonomy): domain Bacteria; kingdom Bacillati; phylum Actinomycetota; class Actinomycetes; order Micrococcales; family Intrasporangiaceae; genus Arsenicicoccus; species Arsenicicoccus sp. UBA7492. The sequence continues at coordinate 27,330 of NZ_DLOE01000042.1, forward strand.
GGTCCAGGCCCTCGACGCTCAGGTGGCCGCGGCGGTTGTTGAGGTTGAGCCAGCCGGCGTTCTCGAAGCCGCGCACGAGGTCCTGCGTCGGCAGCCGGGTGCGATCGCCCTCGACGCGGGCATGGTCGGAGGTGAAGTAGCGGAAGGGGTTCTTGATGACCGGCGCGAAGTAGTCGTTGGACCCCATCACGAAGGCGCCCGGCCGCTCCATCAGCGAGCCCATCGCGTCCAGCGCCGCGGGCACGGCCTGGAGGTGGGCGAGGTTGTCGCCGGTGTTGATCACCAGGTCCGGCTCGAGCGCGTCCAACGAGCGCACCCACTCGATCTTGCGCCGCTGCGACGGCACCAGGTGCATGTCGGACACGTGCAGGACGCGCAAGGGGGCGGAGCCACGCGGCAGCACGGGCGCGGTGACCCGCCGCAGCGTGAAGGAGTTGCGCTCGACCAACGAGGCATACGCGAGGGTGGCGGCTCCGGCCGCGGTGACGCCGGTGAGGGTGCGCGCGAGAGTGTTCATCACGGCCATGCTCCCAGACATCCAGCCCGTATGACGGCCCGACGTCATCTCGGGTGACCGCACGGTGGCGGGGGAGGACACTGGTGCCCATGAGCACTCTGAAGCAGACCCTCCAGCACGACCTGACCGAGGCGATGCGCGCCCGCGACCAGGTCCGCACCGCCACGCTGCGCATGGCGCTGACCGCCGTGACGACCGCCGAGGTGGCGGGGGAGCACCACGAGCTGACCGATGCCGACGTCCTCAAGGTCCTGACCAAGGAGGCCAAGAAGCGGACGGACGCGGTCGAGGCCTACCAGGCGGCGGGACGGCCGGAGCTCGCGGAGGTCGAGGAGGCCGAGCGCGCGGTGCTCGAGGGCTATCTGCCGGCGCAGCTGGACGACGCGGCCATCGACGCGCTGGTCGCCGAGGCCGTGACCGAGACGGGCGCGACCGGTATGCCGCAGATGGGCCAGGTCATGAAGGCCGCCCAGGCCAAGGCGGCGGGGCAGGCCGAGGGCGGACGGATCGCCGCAGCCGTGAAGCGGGCCCTCGCCTCCTGACGGGTCGCCGCTCCCGGACCGCGCCGCTCCGCCCGGTCGTCGTCGTCGTCGAGGTTCTGGCGTTCGTGGTGTCCAGCAGCGGCCGTGGCACCGGATGGCGGTTGTGGCGTGCTGCAGCACGCCGCGTGCACTGGCCGTCGCCACAGGAACCGGTCGCCGCCACCGGCGCAGCACGCGCGAGGCGCCCGCCCCCACGTGGGGGCGGGCGCCTCGGCATACGGGCTCGTCCTGTGCTTCATCCGCCCGACCCGGGTGCTAAGGCGGGCTGATGTGCCTACCTCAGGTAGGCACATCGACCCGGGGTGCTAAGGCGGGCTGATGTGCCTACCTGAGGTAGGTCAGGGCGCCGGGGGAGCCGCGGGGGGTGCTGCTGGGGGTGCGGCCGCGCGGTTGGCGGTGGGCGCGCGGGGGGTCGAGCGGACGCCGGTGGAGATGCGGAGCGTCACCGCGCTGCCCTTGGGGGCGCGATCCGTCGGGCGGGTGCGGGCGACCGTGCCGCGGGGGTAGCCGCTGGCGACGCGACCGCCCACGGTGACCCGGAAGCCGGCCGCCTCGATCGCGCTCGTGGCCTCGTCGACCGACATGCCCCGGACGTCCGGGATGTCGACGGTGCGTCCGTCGTCGGCGGGCTGAGCGGCCTGGCCGAACGGAACGACCGGCTTGCCGTCGTGCGCGGCCCGCATGACGCCCTGCCAGATCGGGCCGGGGATCAGGTAGCCCATGGCCTTCGGGTAGTAGCGCGCGTTCCCGTCGACGGAGTGCAGGCGCATGCGGGCCCAGGACCCGTTGTTCTGGTCGGGGGTGCCCGCCCAGACGGCGGTGGAGTACTGCGGGGTGGCGCCGACGAACCAGGTCTCGTTGTCGGCGTCGGTGCCGGTCTTGCCGATGGACGGGCGGCCGATCTGGACGGGACGGCCCGTGCCCTCGGTCATGACGGTCTGGAAGATCCCGGCGGCCTGGTTGGCGATGCCTTCCTCCAGCACGCGGCGGCATCCCGGCAGCTGCAGGTCGACCTTCTTGCCGTCGCTGTCGGTGACCGACTCGAGCGGCGTGTTGGGGCAGGAGATGCCGCGGTTGGCGACGATGGCGTACATCTGGGCCATGGTCTCGGGGCTGGCGTCCTCACCGAGGAGCAGGGTGGGGGGATAGGTGCTGAGCGGCTTGCCGTCCTGGGAGCCGTCCTCGGCCGAGCGGCGCGAGTTGTGCATCCCCATGGCGAGCGCCGTGTTGCGGATGTTGCAGGTGCCGATGTCGGCGGCCAGCGCGACGAAGGCGGTGTTGATCGAGTTGCGCGTGGCGATCCCGATGTCCGCTCCGGGCGGGGGGTCGTCACCCTCGGCGTTGCCCGGTGTCCAGGGCGCGCCGGCACCCGTGGTGCAGCCGTTCTGGAAGTCACGGGGGTACCAGGGGGTGCCCGGGGGGCGGATGTCCGGGATGACATAGCTCTCGCCCTTGCCCTGCTTGAGGGCTTCGATCACGGCGAAGAGCTTCATGGTTGAGCCGACGCTGAAGCCGCCCGAGGCGCCGTAGCGGAAGTCCGCGCCCCAGTTGACCTGGGTCTTGCCCGGCTCCGGCTTGCCGGTCGGGTTGTAGCTCGTCGACTGGACCATCGCGCGGATCTTGCCGGTGTTGGACTCGATCGTGGTCGCGGCCGCGCCGAACGTCGGGTAGTCCTGCGGCGAGATGATCCGGCCCATGGACTCGGCGGCGCGCTCCTGCAGGTCGGGGTCGAGGGTCGTCACGATGCGGTAGCCGCCGCGGCGGATCCGACCCTCGCGCTCGTTGGGCTGCGTGCCGAAGGCCGGCAGCGTCTTGAGGTAGTTGACGACGTAGTTGCACCAGTAGGGGTAGCTCGACGCGGCGCAGCTGTTCTTGGGCGGGTCGGCCTTGATGACACCCAGGGGCGAGGCCTTGGCGGTCTTGAGCTGGGTCGCGTCGATGTAGCCGTACCGGTGCATCGCGTCCAGCACGACGTTGCGGCGGGTGAGAGCGGCCTTGGGGTTCTTGACGGGGTCGTTGGCGCCCGGCTGCTGGACGACACCGGCGAGGGTCGCGGCCTGCGGGATCGTCAGCTTGGCCGCCGTGGTCCTGAAGTAGTGCCGCGCAGCGGCCTCCACGCCATACGCCTGGTCCCCGAAGTAGACCAGGTTGAGGTAGTTCTGCAGGATCTGCTCCTTGGTCATCTCCTTCTCGACCTGGGCGGCGTACTTGAGCTCCTGCAGCTTGCGGGAGGCCGTCACGGCCTTGGCCGCCTTGGCCGCCTTGGTGTCGCCGCGATCCAGGGCAGCCTTCTCGAGGGTGACCTTGACGTACTGCTGCGTGAGGGTCGAGGCGCCGCGGGCGGTCCCGCCCAGCGCCGCGCCGGCGACCGCCGAGCCGATGCCCTCGAGGTCGACGCCCCCGTGCTCGTAGAAGCGGTGGTCCTCGATCGACACCTGCGCCTTCTGCATCCACGGCGAGATCGCGCTCAGCGGCACGACGATGCGGTTCTCGCTGTAGAGCGTGGCGATGACGGTCTTGCCGTCGGAGGCGAGCAGCTCGGACTGCTGCTGAGGCACCACGGAGGTGAACTCCGTGGGAAGAGCTTCGTAGACCTCCGTGCCGGACTTGACGACGGTCCCCATCATCGCCGTGGCTGGGATGAGCAGCCCCGCCCCGAGGAACCCACCGACCACGGAGACGGCGAGGAATGCCGCCAACAGGCTCATCACGGTGGGGATGGCGCTCAGTCGTCCCTGCTTCATGGGCCCAGCGTACTTTTTTTCGCTCCACCCGTAACTCACCGCCGGGGGGCGCGTTTACAGCACAGAAGACACCAACCGCAGCACGTGTGACTAGTCCTTGTGATCGACCGTAACCCCCCGGACGAGCCATGTGTCGCGAACCGAAGAACACCTACCCTTACGGGTGAAGACTGGGAGGCTTTCGACATGACTGTTCTGACTGCGCGCTCTGGTGAGCGCGCCGGCCAGCAGTGGATCCAGGAGTGGGCACCGCTCGGCAACTGCGTGGCGCAGGACCCCGACGCGTTGTTCGTCCAGGGAGCCGCCCAGCAGCAGGCCAAGCAGATCTGCGTCGGGTGCCCGGTCATCGCCGATTGCCTGGCCGACGCCCTCGACAACCGCACGGAGTTCGGTGTGTGGGGCGGCATGACCGAGCGCGAGCGCCGTGCCCTGCTCAAGCGCCGCCCGGACGTCCAGTCGTGGCGTCCCGTGCTCGAGGCGATGCTCAACCGCAGCAACCCCAACAAGGTCGCCTGACCCGCACCTCACGCACGCCGACCGGCTCGACGAGGGTGCGTCAGCCCGCGAGGGACGCCCCCACCCGCCGCAGCGCGGCGAGGTCGTGCACGTCCGTCGCCTCCGCGGCCGCCACGCTGACCAGCAGGCCGGGGCGGCTCGACCGCAGCTCCGCCAGCACCTGCGCGTGGCGCTCCGCCACCCGGTCCGACGCAGCCCCCACCCGCAGCAGTGCCCGGGCCGCCCGGGCCGCCCCAGCCTCCTGACTCCCTCCCGTCAGTCGCTCCGCGGCCCCGTCCGCCCCTCGTGCGTCCAGCGTCCCCGTCGCTGGGCGCACGAGCCGGTTGAGGACCAGCGCGGCGGCCGGCATCCCCTCGGACCGCAGGCGCCGCAGGAAGTAGTCCGCCTCGCGCAGCGCCGTCACCTCGGGCGTCGCCACCACCACGAACGCCGTGCCCGGCTCCGAGAGCCGGGCATAGGTCTGCTCGGCGCGCTCGCGGAAGCCGCCGAACATCGTGTCCAGCGCCGTCACGAAGGTCTGCACGTCCCCGAGCAGCTGCGTCCCCAGCACCTTGGACAGCACGCCCGACACCAGCGCCATGCCGCCACCGAGCGCCCGCACACCGACCCGTCCCCCGAGTCGTGCGGGGGCCGTGAGCAGCCGGATCAGCCGGCCGTCGAGGAAGGACCCGAGCCGCTCGGGCGCGTCCAGGAAGTCCAGCGCGGACCGGCTCGGGGGCGTGTCGACGACGATCAGGTCCCACGTGCCGTCCCGCTCGGCCTGCGTGCGGAGCTGGCCGAGCTTCTCCATCGCCATGTACTCCTGCGTGCCCGCGAACGAGCTCGACACCGACTGGTAGAAGGGGTTGGCGAGGATCTGCTCGGCGGCCTCCGGGGTCGCGTGCGCCACGACGACCTCGTCGAAGGTTCGCTTCATGTCGAGCATCATCGCGTCCAGGCGCCCGCCCCGCGTCTCGTCGATGCCGACCACGGTCCGCGGGCGGTCGTCGAGCTCGGACAGCCCGAGCGACTGGGCGAGCCGGCGCGCCGGGTCGATGGTGAGCACGACCACGCGGCGTCCGGCCTCGGCGGCGTGCAGGGCGAGGGCCGCGGACGTCGTGGTCTTGCCCACCCCGCCCGAGCCGCAGCAGAGCACCACGCGGGTGGCCGGGTCCCGGACCAGGGCGGCGAGGTCCGAGGCCGTATGCCGGGCGCCGGGGCGGGGCGGGGTCGTCATACGAGCGCTCCGACCTGCGAGGTGAGCGCGGCCGCGAGCCGGGGGAGGGTGCGCGGACCGGCGCCGCCCTCGAGCGTGGGCAGCAGGACGGTGGGGAGCTCCAGGGCGTCGAGGATCTCCTGCTGCTCGCCCTCGGCCAGGAGTCGCTCGGCGTGACCGCGGGCGTGCTCGAGGAGCCGGCGGGCGGTCTCGTCGGGGTCGGGGACCTGCGCCGCGCGCAGCTCCTCGGCGATGGCCGTCAGGTCGACGTCGCCGTCGACCGCCGCGTGGAAGGCGTCGAGGTCGTCCTCGCCGAGCCCGTCGTCGCGGACCTGGTTGACCACGAGCAGACCCGTGCGCAGGCCCGCGGCCCGCAGCTCGGTGATCGCCTCGACGGTCTCGGTCACGGGCATCTCCTCGAGGACCGTCACGAGGTGGACCACGGTCTGGTCCGAGTGGACGACCGCCGTGACCGCGTCGGCCTGCGCCTTGATCGGCCCCACGCGCGCCAGGTCGGCGACCTCGGCGTTGGCCTCGAGGAAGCGGACCACCCGACCGGTCGGCGGCGCGTCCACGACGACCACGTCATAGCTCTCGGGCGTGCCGCGACGCCGCTGGTGGCGGGGGGTGCGGCGGGTGGCCTCGTAGAGCTTGCCCATCACCAGCACGTCCCCGAGGCCCGGCGCGATGCTGGTCGCCAGGTCGACGGCACCCACCTGGTCCAGCACCGTCCCGGCGGGGCCGAGGTGGTAGTGGACGCGGAGGTACTCCATCAGCGAGGCCCGCGCATCGACCGCCAGCGCGTGCAGCTCGCCGCCCGCCGGCGTCACGTGCACCAGGCGTTCGTGGTCGTCGAGCGGGCTGCACCCGAGCACGGGGGCCAACGCCTGACGCTGCTCGACCTCGGCCAGCAGCACCCGGCGCCCGGACTCGGCCAGCGCCGTGGCCATCGCCGCCGCCACCGTCGTCTTGCCGGTGCCGCCCTTGCCGGTGACCACGTGCAGCCGGGCCTCGCGCCAGGCGTCCGGCCAGAGGTCGGGGGTGGGCGCGGTCGGCATACGGCTGATGCTAGTGCTGTGACCCTCGGCCGTGGTCGCTAGAGTGCGGGCATGACCACCTGGGAGTACGCCACCGTGCCGTTGATCGTCCACGCCACCAAGCAGATCCTCGACCAGTGGGGGCAGGACGGGTGGGAGCTCGTCACCGTCCTGCAGTCGGGCGAGGGCAACCTCGTCGCCTACCTCAAGCGCCCCAAGCAGGACTGACGAGGAGTCGCGCCATGAGTGCAGTCGAGGATCGTCTCGCCGAGCTCGGGCTCAGCGTCCCCGACGTCGCCGCCCCCGTCGCGGCCTACGTCCCGGCGCTGCGCGACGGCCGGCGCATCCACACCTCCGGGCAGCTGCCGATGGTCCAGGGCTCGCTCGCCGAGACCGGCAAGGTCGGCGAGGGCGACGGGCTCGTGAGCCCCGAGCGCGCCAAGGAGCTCGCGCAGGTGTGCGCCCTCAACGCCATCGCCGCCGTGAAGTCGGTCGTGGGTGACCTCGACCAGGTCGCGCAGGTCGTCAAGGTGGTCGGGTTCGTCGCGAGCGACCCGTCCTTCACCGGCCAGCCCGGCGTCGTCAACGGCGCGAGCGAGCTGCTCGGGCATGCCTTCGGCGACCGCGGGGTGCACGCGCGGTCCGCGGTCGGGGTGGCCGTCCTGCCGCTCGACGCGCCGGTCGAGGTCGAGATCACCGTCGCGCTCGCCGACGACTGAGGACGTGATGGGCGACCAGGGCGGGGTCGTGCGCGACTTCCCCGCGGGCGGGCTCGGGACGCGCGCCCGCGCGTGGCTCGACGGCGACGCCGAGGTGCGTCGGCACCAGGTCCCGCGGTATGCCGCCACGGTGCAGCTGGTCCGCGACGCGTCCGTGAGCGGGGCCGCCGACGACGAGTCATCGTGCGGCGTCGAGGTGTTCATGCTGCGCCGTGTCGCCTCGATGGCGTTCGCCCCCCGCATGATGGTCTTTCCCGGCGGCGGGGTGGACCCGCGCGACGCCGACCCCGCCCTGGTCGCCGAGCACTGGGCCGGGCCCTCGCCCGCGTCCTGGGCGGCTCGGATGGACTGCCCCGACGACGTCGCCCAGCAGCTCGTCGTGGCCGCGGTGCGCGAGGTGTTCGAGGAGTGCGGGGTGCTGCTGGCGGGGCCCGACGCGACCACCGTCGTCGAGGACGTGCGCGACGCGGGGTGGCACGCCGACCGGGTCGCGCTCGAGGCCCGCGAGCTGTCGTTCACCGAGCTGCTGCGGCGCCGTGGGCTCGTGCTGCGGTCCGACCTGCTGTCCTATCGCGCTCACTGGGTGACCCCGGAGTTCGAGCCGCGGCGCTACGACACGGCGTTCTTCGCGGCGCTGCTGCCGGTCGGGCAGGTCCCCGACGACGCGACCTCCGAGGCCGACGCCGCGGGGTGGTGGCGTCCGGCGGACGTGCTCGCCGGCGCGCGTGACGGCTCGGTGCTCATGCTGCCGCCCACCCTGGTGGCTGTCGAGCAGCTGGCGGGCGCCGCGTCCTCGGCCTCGTTCGTCGCCGAGGAGCCCCTGGTCTGGTCGATCTCGCCCGACCTGGTCGAGGACGACGAGGGGCGGATCTGGATGCGCGCTCGGGTGCCCGACACCGGAGCCCGCTCGTGACCGCCCCTGGCACCCGCCTGGTGCAGCCGCCACCGACCGCCACGCCCTGGCTCGGCGGTGCCGTGACCTCGCGGGCAACCTGTGTCCTCGCCCCCAACCCCAGCCCGATGACCCTGGACGGCACCAACACGTGGGTGCTCGCGGAGCCGGGCAGCGGTGCCGTGGCGGTCGTGGACCCAGGGCCGCTGGACGAGCAGCACCTGCGCGCCGTGATCTCGCTCGTCGAGGAGCGCGGCGCCCGCGTCACCCACACCCTGCTTACCCACGGCCACGCCGACCACGCCGAGGGTGCAGGCAGGTTCGCCGAGCTCACGGGCACCCGGGTGCAGGCGATCGGGGACGGTCACCACGACCTGCGCGAGGGCTCGGTGCTGCACGTCGGTGACCTCGAGGTGGCCGTCCTGGCGACGCCGGGCCACACGTCCGACTCCGTGTCCTTCGTGCTCCCGGCCGACAACACCGTGCTGACCGGCGACACCGTGCTGGGTCGCGGCACCACGGTCGTGGCGCACCCCGACGGCGTGCTCGCCGACTACCTCGCCTCGCTGCGGCGCCTCCGGTCGCTGACCGGCAGCGGCGCCGTCACCCGGATCCTGCCCGGGCACGGGCCGACGGTCGACGCGGCGGACGAGGCCGTCGCCTACTACCTGCGGCACCGCGCCGACCGGCTCGACCAGGTGCGCGCCGCCCTCGCCGCCGGAGACACCACCGCCGACGAGGTGGTCGAGCGGGTGTATGCCGACGTGCCGCGCGAGGTCTGGCCCGCGGCCCGGCTCAGCGTGCTCGCCCAGATCGCTTACCTGCCCACCAGCCCTGATGCCGCGGCCGTCACCGACGGGTAGCGACCCGCGAGGGCACGTTGAACGATAAAAGGCCCGCTGAGACAGCGAGAAGTGACCTCTCAGGGCGCGTGGGGCCGAGTCAGGGGCGGGCCTCCGGCATACGGCCGGAGAAATCCTCAGCGGGCGCGGCGGTAGAGGCGCTCGATGTCCAGCAGCACGACCGAGCGGGCCTCGAGACGGATCCAGCCGCGGCCGGCGAAGTCGGCCAGCGACTTGTTGACCGTCTCGCGCGAGGCGCCGACGAGCTGGGCCAGCTCCTCCTGGGTGAGGTCGTGCGCGACGAGGACGCCGTCCTCGCAGGGGCGACCGAAGCGGCGGGACAGGTCGACGAGGGCCTTGGCCACGCGGCCGGGCACGTCGGTGAAGACCATGTCGGCGAGGGACTCGTTGGTGCGGCGCAGGCGACGGGCGAGCGCGGCCAGCAGGGTGAGCGAGACGTCGGGGCGGGCGCCCAGCCAGGTGCGCAGGCTGTCGTGGCCGAGGCCGACCAGGGAGGTCTCGGCGACCGCGGTGGCGGTCAGCGTGCGGGGGCCGGGGTCGAAGAGCGACAGCTCGCCGAACATCTCGGCCGGCCCGAGCACCGCGAAGAGGTTCTCGCGCCCGTCGCCGCTCGTGCGCCCGAGCTTCACCTTGCCGTCGACGATGATGTACAGGGCGTCGCCCTGGGCTCCCTCGTGGAACAGCACCTCTCCCCGCTCGAGGCTCACGGGGCTCATCGAGGCCCGCAGCGTGCTGGCTGCCTCGTCGTCGAGCGCCGCGAAGAGCGGAGACCTTCTCACCACGTCGTTGTCCACGTCGGTCATTGTGCCATCACGGACGTGCAGGGGTGTGACGGACCGCACGAGTAGCCTGATCGGGTGTCCACCCTCGATCCCGCCTCGCGTCCGACGCCCACCGGCGAGTCGCCGCTCGCGCTCAAGCGCCGCGCCCGACGGACCTATCGCGTCCTGCACGACACCTATCCCTACGCCATCGCCGAGCTGGACTTCACGACGCCGCTGGAGCTGTTGGTCGCGACCGTCCTGTCGGCGCAGACGACCGACGTGGGGGTCAACAAGGTCACCCCGGCGGTCTTCGCGCGCTACCCGGACGCGGCGGCCTACGCAGCGGCGGACCGCACCGAGCTGGAGGAGCTGGTCCGGCCGACCGGCTTCTACCGCGCCAAGACCGACGCCCTGATCAAGCTCGGGACCGCCCTCGTCGAGCGGTATGACGGGCAGGTCCCGGGCCGCCTCAAGGACCTCGTGACGCTGCCCGGCGTGGGCCGCAAGACCGCCAACGTCGTGCTCGGCAACGCGTTCGACGTCCCGGGCATCACGGTGGACACGCACTTCGGGCGCCTGGCGCGGCGCCTCGGGTGGACCGCCGAGGAGGACCCGGTCAAGGTCGAGCACGAGGTCGGCGCGCTGTTCCCCCGCAAGGAGTGGACGATGCTGTCGCACGTCCTCATCTACCACGGACGCCGCATCTGCCATGCCCGCAAGCCGGCGTGCGGGGTGTGCCCCGTGGCGGACCTCTGTCCGTCATACGGCGAGGGAGAGACCGACGCGACCAAGGCGCGCACGCTCGCCAAGTTCGAGCTCGCCCCCGGCGCACCCTGGCCGGAGCGGCTGGGAGAGGCCCCCTCGGGCCTGGCCGCCCGCTGGGCGCAGGAGGGCGTATGACGGTGGCCCGGCCCACCTGGCTGGACGAGCTCGTGGGCCAGGTGGAGACCACCCCGGCCCACTACTACTCAAGCTTCCTGCCGCCCGATCACGGAGCGGGACGGCGCGCCGGCGTGCTCGTCCTCGTCGGCCCCCGTGACGAGGATCCGGGCGACCACGACATCCTGCTCACCGAGCGCGCGCACGGGATGCGGACGCACGCGGGGCAGGTCGCCTTCCCCGGCGGATCGCTCGACCCGGAGGACCGCGACGTCATCGACGCGGCGCTGCGGGAGGCCCACGAGGAGGTGGGCCTGGACCGGTCCTCCATCGACGTGCTCGCGACCCTGCCCGAGCTCTACATGCCCCACCGCGACTTCGGGATCACCCCCGTCGTCGGGTGGTGGCGCGACCCCCACCCGCTGACGGCCGGCGACCCGCGCGAGGTCGCCTCGGTCCTGCGGGCACCCGTCTCCGAGCTCGTCGACCCCGCCAACCGGTTCACCGTGACGCATCCCAACGGCTACCGCGGGCCGGCGTTCGAGGTCGACGGGCTGCTCGTCTGGGGCTTCACGGCGGGGATCATCGCCAAGCTGCTGGACCTCGCGGGTCTCGCCGAGCCGTGGGACGACTCGCGTCACGAGGAACTTCCCGAGCGCATGTGGCGCTGAGCAGGCATGAGCCCAGTCGTCCTCGACGTGATCCTGCTCGTCGCCCTCGGCCTGCACGCCGCCGCGGGCTGGCGTCGCGGTCTGGTCATGTCCGCCTTCGCGACGGCGGGCCTGGTCGCCGGGGCCGTCCTCGGCCTGCGCGCCCTGCCGCCGCTGCTCGAGAACGCCCAGGCGCTGCGTGACTCCCTCCTGCTGCGGGCCGCGGTCCTGGCGCTCGGGGTCCTGCTGCTCGCGGTGATCGGGGAGGCCCTGCTCGGACGTCTCGGCGCGCACCTGCGGTCGCGCAACCGCCTGCGCCCCACCCAGCTGCTGGACGCCGTCACCGGGGCCGTGGCGTCGGTGCTGGTCCTGGCCACGATCTACTGGTTCGTCGGGGACACCCTGCGCACGGCCGCGCCGGGGAGCGTGGCCCGCACCGTCGCCGGGTCGCGCGTGCTCGGGGCCGTCGACGCGGTGATGCCCGCCCAGGTCGGGCGGGCGTTCGCAGACTTCCGGTCGCAGGTCGAGGCCAGCGAGTTCCCCCGCGTCTTCGAGGGGATGGGGGCCGAGCCGATCGCGCCCGCCGCCCCGCCGGACCCGCGCGTCGCCCAGACGGCCGGCGTGGTCGCCGCGCGCGACTCGATCGTCAAGGTCGTCGGGGACGCGCCCGTGTGCCGTCGCGAGCAGGACGGCAGCGGCTGGGTGATGTCGCCGCAGCGGGTCGTCACCAACGCCCACGTGGTCGCCGGCACCGAGCGGGTCCGGGTGCAGGTCGGTGGGCAGGGACGGTCGTATGCCGCCACCGTCGTCTCGTTCGACCCCCGCCTGGACGTGGCGGTGCTGCACGTCCCCGCCCTGCGGGCGCGACCGCTGCAGGTCGCCGACACGCTGCGCTCCGACGCGGACGCGGTGGTCGCGGGCTTCCCCGGCGGCGGGCCCTATCGCCTCGGCGCCGCCCGCGTCCGCTCGGTCATGTCGGCCCGTGGCGCCGACATCTACGGCAGCACGGGGGCCGTGCGCCAGGTCTACTCCCTCTATGCCACCGTCCGTCCCGGCAACTCGGGCGGCCCGCTGCTCACCACCGACGGACGCGTGGCGGGCACGATCTTCGCCCAGTCGGTCGACGACCCCAGCACGGGCTACGCCCTGACCAGCGCGGCCACCCGGCCCATCCTCGCGGAGGGTGTCTCCGACACCTCGCCCGCCGCCACGGGATCCTGCTCCGCCGCCTGACCGCGCACGACATGTCGTGAGCTGGGAGCTCAGTTCGGGTCGTGCGGGGCGCCGAAAGGAGGGGTCAGGCGACATGTCGTGAGCTGGGAGCTCAGTTCGGGTCGTGTGGGGCGCCGAAAGGAGGGGTCAGGCGACATGTCGTGAGCTGGGAGCTCAGTTCGTGTCGTCCGGGGCGCCCAGGGCGGGATCAGCGCGGCAAGGCGGCGAGCCAGGGGAGGAGCAGGGCGTCCACGCGGTCCGGGGCTTCCTCGGCGACGAAGTGGCCCGTGCCCGGCAAGAGGTGGGCGTCCAGGCCGGACGCGGCGTAGCGTGCCGAGCCGCCCATCGTGATCGGCAGCACGGCGCGGTCCTCGGCGCCGTGCAGGTGGAGGGCGGGCACGCGCATGGGGCGACGCAGCGCCGCGGCCCACTGCCGCCCGGAGATCCACAGCTGGGAGCGAGCCATCCAGCGGTAGTACTCCGCCGCGGAGTGCGCCACGAACGGCAGGGCCATCTGCTCGGCATACCGGGTGGTGATGTCGACGTCCAGCCAGGTCGCGCCGGGGGCCGACCACTCGGTGAGGATGCGCGCGACGTAGCCCGAGGCCGGGTCGCCGAGGCGGCGCTCCGGCACGAACGGCCGCTGCAGCCCGGCGAACGTGCGGCCCGCCTGGATCTGCGTGGGCAGGGTCAACGACGCCGTGCGCAGGGCGAGCGGGTGCGGGGCGCCGAGCGCGACCACCGCTCGGGTCGCCGGGGGCTGCAGGGACGGCATCGACCAGGCGATCCAGGCGCCGAGCCCCTGGCCGACGACCACGGCCGAGCGCTCGCCGAGGGAGCGCACCACGCTCGCGACGTCGGCGGCGGACGTGAAGGTGTCATAGCCGACGGGCGGCTTGTCCGACGAGCCGAAGCCCCGCAGGTCAAGGGCAGCCACGCGATAGCCGGCCTCGGCCAGCGAGACCAGCTGGTGCCGCCAGGCCCACCAGAACTGCGGGAAGTCGTGCAGCAGCAGCACGAGCGGGCCGGTCCCGGCCTCGGCGACGTGGAACCTCGCGCCGTTCGCGGACACGAACCGGTGCCGCCAGGGCCCCGGGACCAGGGTGCTGGCGGCGTCACGCATGGTGCCGTCGTTCATCGGCCCCATCCTGGCAAAGGTCGGGCGGGGCGCACCAACGGCTCGCGGGTCGGCGGGGTGGGGTCATGACGCAGGGCCGTGACGCAGGGTCATGGTGCTGAGTCATGACGGAGGGTGGGGACGACAGCGGCCCCCTCCCTGGTGGGGAGGGGGCCGCTGGTCGGACCAGGTGGTCGGTGCTCAGGCGCGCGTGGCGCCGGCCTCGCTGCGGGTGTCCGTCGCGTCGGTCGTCGCGTAGGTCGACGTGGCCTCGCGGGACGTGGTCTCCCGGGCCGAGCCGTAGGCCGCGGTGCGCTGCTCGGTGACCGCCGGGCGGGAGGTGTTGGGCTTGAGGGCCTCGACCGTCTCCTGCGCGTTGCGGATGGTGCGCTCGGGCTTGACGTTGACGGTGCTCAGGGCCTTCTTGCCGACCATCGCGAGGATGCCGGCGACGACCAGCAGCACGATGGCGACGATCAGGAAGGACAGCCACGGGGCCAGGCCGAGGGCGATCAGGCCGTAGGCCGCGGCGATCAGCAGCAGGATCAGGGCGAGGAAGGCGAAGACGCCCGCGCCGGCGAACATGCCGATGCCCTTGCCGGCCTTGGCGACGTCGGTCTTGACCTCGGCCTTGGCGAGCTGGATCTCGTTGCGCATGATGCTCGACACGTCCTGCGTCGCGTCGGCGACCAGCTGGCCGATGGTGCGAGCAGTGGTGTCGCTGCCGTAGTTGCGCGCCTCGCGGTCGCGGTCGGCGCGGCGAGCGTCGTGCTCCTGCTCGGTGTAGGACGTGGACATGGGGGCGACTCCTCGTGGACTGTGGGATCGAGATCCCGGGGCAGGGTTCGATCATGTCATTCACACATTCACCCGAAACCATACCTACATCGCGGTGGCCGCCGGGGGAGGTTCCGCGACGCGGGCACGGCTCGCACCTCGGACGATCTGGTGGACGACTTGTGGACGACGCGGTCGGGTCAGGCCAGCAGGCAGGCGACGAGCACAGCCACGCTGAAGCCGATCTCCACGAGCCCGACCTGCAGCGGCGTGATCTGGCGCCCGCGCAGCGGGCCGAGGGTCGGCATCGCCCAGGCGCGTGCGGTCGCGAGGGCCAGCACCACGGTGGCCAGGACGAGAGCGGCCCCCGAGACACCGGTGGCCAGCGCCGGTATGCCGCCCAGCGCCGCCGCGAGCAGCACCGCCGTCACCGCCGCGTGATAGGCCACGGACGCCGCGAACCAGCGCCGGTCCCCGCGCTCGCGGATCATCGTCTTGACATAGACGACCGTGCCGAAGAAGTAGGCCAGCTGCAGCAGCGTCACGAACGCCACGACCCTGACCTGGTCGGGTCGGCGCGCGGCGACGTCGGCGACGGCGCTCACCGCGCCCAGGGGGAGCCGGGCCGGCAGACCTGCGCTCCACAGGACGGGCGTCACGAGGCAGGCCGCGGTGACGGTGACCAGCCCGCTGAGGGTGGCCCGGTCCCGACGGCGCGACGCGAGGACCAGGGCCACCGCCAGGAGCGGGGCGGCCACGACGAGCCAGCCCGTGAGCCCGGGTCCGAGCGCCATGACGGCGACCCCGAGGACGCCTCCGGCGACGGCATACGCCCGGACCGGGGGCCAGTATCGGGGCTTGCGACGAGCCTTGAGCCACAACGTGACCGCGTTGAGCAGGAAGTAGCCGACGACCGTGATCACGAGGACCGGCAGGGCCACCCACCGCCAGCCGTGGTCGCGCACCAGCAGCACCGCGCCGGTCACCGCGGGGACCACGAGCATGGCCCAGGCACCGTGCTGCTGGGGGACCCAGCCGGGGGCGCGCTTCCTGCCTCGGGTCATGAGGACAGCGTGCCATCCTCGCGACGCCCGTCCTGGCGCCCGCGGTGACGGCCGTCCTTGAGGCCGTCGGGGGTGATGCTGCCGTGGGCCTCGTAGACGTCCGGGACACCGTCGAGGTCGAGGTCCTCGGCCTCGCGCGCCGCGATCCGGGCGTAGTGCCGGTTGCGGCTGCGCAGGACGACCGACGCGAGCACGGCCGCGACCAGCGAGCCCAGCAGGACGGCCAGCTTGACGTGGTCGTCCCGCGCGGAGCCGGCGCCGTAGGCCAGCTCGCCGACCAGCAGCGACACCGTGAACCCGATGCCAGCCAGCAGGGACAGGCCGGCGATGTCGGCCCAGGCGAGGTCGCTGTCGAGCTCGGCCTTGGTGAAGCGGGCCAGGAGCCAGGTCGCGCCGAGGATCCCGACGAACTTGCCGACGACCAGGCCGGCGACGACGCCCTGCGCGGCCGGGTCGCTGACGGCCTCGCCGAAGCCGCCACCCACGACCGTGACGCCGGCCGCGAAGAACGCGAACAGCGGCACCGCCACGCCCGCCGACACGGGGCGCACGACGTGCTCGAGTCGGTGGCCGACGTCGACCGGGGTGACCAGGCCGAGCAGGACGCCGGCGACGGTCGCGTGGATCCCGGACGCGTGGACCAGGCCCCAGGTGAGCAGCGCCAACGGGATCAGCAGCCACGGGGAGGTCCAGCCGCGCCGCGTCGCCAGGGCGAACGCCGCGAGGGGGACGAGGGCGGCGAGCAGCGCCAGGGCCTGCAGCGACTCGGTGTAGGCGACGGCGATGATCGTGATCGCGATGAGGTCGTCGACGACGGCCAGCGTCAGCAGGAAGGACCGCAGCGCGGACGGCAGGTGGGTGCCGATGACGGCGAGCACCGCGAGGGCGAACGCGATGTCGGTGGCGGTGGGGATGGCCCAGCCGCGCAGGACGTCACCGCCCCCGCCGCGCAGCATCCCGACACCCAGGAAGAGCAGGGCGGGCAGGATCACGCCGGCGCAGGCCGCCGCCACGGGGACGGTCGCCTTGCGGATGTCGGACAGGTCGCCGCGCGTGAACTCGTGCTTGAGCTCGATGCCGGCGACGAAGAAGAAGATCGCGAGCAGGCCGTCGGCCGCCCAGTGCCCGACCGAGAGATCGAGGTGCAGCGCCGATGGGCCGACGTGCAGGTCGCGGAGAGCGGCATACGACTCCCGCCAGGGCGTGTTGGCCCAGACCAGGGCGGCCAGGGCCGCGACGAGGAGGAGGGCGCCTCCGACGGTCTCGGTGCGCAGCGCCGCGGTGATGCGCTGGGTCTCGCGCCAGCTGCCGCGGGCGAAGAGTCGGGAGCTGCCGGTGGCGGAGGGGCGCGGGGAGTTCGCTGGCATGATGCCTTTCGCGGACGAGGTGGGGACCCGGTCGAGGGGTCGCGAGGGACGACGCCGACCAGACTTCCCGGCACACCAACGGGCATTCTATCGCGTCCGAGCGGTCGCTCGGGCGCTCTGGGAGCGCGAGAGGTCGCGCGGCCACCGGCGTCCGAGCAACGCATGGCCGGATCGGGAAGCCCCGGTGAACACCTCGTCGTGGACCCCGGGCACGGCCCCCAGCAGCCCGGCGAGGCCCTGACCATGGAGACATGGCCTACGGCGACGGTCCCTTCCCCCTGGCGCTCGCGCACCGCGGTGGCGCGCAGCTGGCCCCCGAGAACACCCTGGCGGCGTTCGAGCGATCGGTGGCGCTCGGGGTGCGCTACCTCGAGTCCGACGTGCGGCTCACCGCCGACGGACAGCTCGTGTGCTTCCACGACGAGACGCTCGACCGCATCACCGACGGCACCGGCCCAGTGGCAGGCCGCAGCCTGCGCGAGCTCCAGCGGCTGCGGGTGTGCGGGCAGGAGCAGGTGCCGACCCTGGTGGAGGCGCTCGAGGCCTTCCCCGACGCGTGCTTCTCGATCGACCTCAAGGACGAGTCCGCACTCGAGCCGCTGGTGCAGGTCCTGCGGATCCGGCGCTATCGCGAGCGGGTGTGCGTCGCCGGCGCGTGGGACGGCTGGCTGCGTCGGGTCCGCGAGGGTGCCCCGGGCGTGGCCACCTCCCTCGGCTGGCGCTCCCTGACCACGCTGATCGCCTGCTCGCGCGCCGGCGTGCCCGTGCCGCGCTGGATCGGCTCGGCGCCGTTCGCGCACGTGCCGATCCAGCTGGGGCGCGTCCCGATCTTCGTCGAGGAGGTGGTGCACCTGGCCCACTCCGTCGGGGTGCGGGTCATCACCTGGACGTGCAACGACCCGGTCGCGATGGACCGCCTGCTGTCGCTCGGCGTCGACGGCGTCATCTCGGACCGCCCCGACCTGCTGCGCGAGGTCCTGGTCGCCCGCGGCGACTGGGTGCCGATGCCTGGCGCGGTTCCGGCCGCCGACGAGCACGAGGTGGGGCTGCCGGGCAACCTGTGACAGGCTCGCTGCGTCCTCCGAGGAGCAGTCCTTCGAGCAGCTGGGACGTGCCGACGAGCCAGGGGGTGCCCGCATGGTCGACGACCTCGACGGTCTGGTGCGTCGCGCCGGCCCGCTCGTCTGGCGCTGGGCGCAGGCGATCGTGCCCCGGCCCGCCGCCCGTGAGGTGACCGAGGACGTGCTCGTCACCCTGGCTGGGCGGCGCGGTGAGGCCTCCCACGGCCAGGTGCGAGCCGTCGCCGAGCGCCGGATCCGGCTGGCCGCCCGCGAGCAGGACGTGCCCCAGCCCGACCACGACGACCTCGACGCCCTGTGGGGACGCGCCGCGAGCCTCGCCGGCGACGGGGTGTGCCCCGTCTCGGCCGACGACGTGCGGGCCCGTATGACGACCGCCCACCGTCGTCGCCAGGTCACCGCCCTGGCGCTGGCCGGAGCACTCGTGGTCGCCGGCGGGTGGGTCGCCGTCGACCGGCTGCGTGACGGCACGCCTTCGCCCACGACCACGCAGTCACCCACCGCGTCCCCGACCTCGAGCGGCGGTGCGGCGTCGCCCACGGCATACCCGCCCTCGTCCACGACCCCGTCGTGGACGCCGACCCAGAGCGGGTCGGCGCAGCCGACCCCCGTCCCGGAGCCGGACGTCCTGCCGCTCGAGGCCTACGAGGCCGCCCTCGGCACGGCGGCAGGCCGCCGGACGAGCGCCCTGCCCCGCGTCGAGCAGCAGGGCGCGGACCTGTGGCTGGTGCGCGGCTCGGGCACGACCCGCCTGGCGCGGTCCTCCGGCAGGCCGGACCTGGCGATGGTCACGCCGGTGGCCTTCGGACCGGACGGCGGCGCCGTCGTGGTCCTCGCCGACCAGGGCGGCCAGGGCGAGATGGGGACGGAGCTGCGGTGGTGGAAGGGACAGGGGGCGCCGGTCAGGGCGGCGGGTGGCGAGATCAGTGGCTTCGCCGTGTCCCCGGACGGGTCCCGGCTGGCCTACGTCGAGTGGGCGACCGACGGGGGTCCGGCGCCGTTCACGGTCCGGGTGATCGACGCCGCGACGGGCACCGAGGTCGCGCGTCAGGAGGTGCCGACCTCCGCGTGGGTGGCGTCCTGGACCACGCGCGGGGTCCTGATCATGCAGACCGTGATGCCCGAGACACCCACGCCGACCGGCACGGCCGGCCCGAGCGGCGACCCGACGCCGGCGGAGGGCCGGCAGGGCACGCTCCACTTCCTCTGGGAGCTGGGGCAACGGATGCGCCACCTCGACCTGCCGGACGACGCGGTCGTCGCGCCGGACTCGCAGGGCGACCCGGCCTATGTCATGCGCCTGGACGACGGACGCGCGTGCACCTACCGGGTGCCGGTCAGCGACATCACGTCGACGTCGCACCCGTGCCTGCCGACGGAGGCCATGGCGCCGACGGCGACCAGCCCGGACGGGCGATACCAGGCCCGGACCGCGGGGCCCGTGCAGGTCATGGACCTGCACAGCGGACGCTGGCGGGCCTATGGCGGCAGCAACCCCGCCATGCGGTCGCCGGCGACGATGATCTCGGGGTGGGAGGACGGGCGCACCCTGCTGCTGGCGGTGAACCCGGACGACGGCAAGGCGCCGGTCATGCTGCGCTGGGACGTCGAGACGGACGCCGTCGAGCGGGTGCCCGGCCCGCCGACGGTCGTCGTCCCCGCCCTCCGCACCTTCCCTCGGTAGTCAGTCCTGGGACATCCCCTGCTTGATGAAGTCCATGACCGAGGCGTCCGTCAGCGTCGTCGAGTCGCCGATCTCGCGGCCCTCGGCGACGTCCTTGAGCAGGCGCCGCATGATCTTGCCGGATCGCGTCTTGGGCAGCTCGGTGACGATCATGACCGACTTGGGCTTGGCGATCGGGCTGATCTCCTTGGCGACGTGGGACCGCAGCTCCTCGACCGTGGAGTCGCTCTGCTGCGCGCCCTCGCGCAGGATCACGAACGCGCACACGGCCTGACCGGTCGTGTCGTCCGCCGCCCCGACGACGGCCGCCTCGGCCACCGACGGGTGCGACACCAGGGCCGACTCGATCTCGGCGGTGGACAGGCGGTGGCCCGAGACGTTCATGACGTCGTCGACCCGGCCGAGCAGCCAGATGTTGCCGTCCGCGTCGTACTTCGCGCCGTCGCCGGCGAAGTAGTACTTCTCGCCGAAGCGGCTCCAGTAGGTGTCCTTGTAGCGCTCCGGGTCGCCCCAGATGCCGCGCAGCATCGACGGCCACGGCTTGGTGAGCACGAGGTAGCCGACCTTCTCGGCCTCGGTGAACGGCTCGCCCGCGTCGTCGAGGATCTCGGCGCTGATGCCCGGGATGGGCCGCTGCGCCGAGCCCGGCTCCAGCGAGGTGACGCCCGGCAGGGGGCTG
>NZ_DLOE01000042.1:47841-51595 GCF_002479615.1 Arsenicicoccus sp. UBA7492
GCCTCGGGGTTGATCGGCTCGCCGACCGAGCCGAGGACGCGCAGCGAGGACAGGTCGAACTTCTGCGGGATCTCGGCGCCCCACTTCATGCAGGTGCGGATCGCGGTGGGGGCGGTGTAGAGGATCGTGACGCCGTACTTCTGGATGATCTCCCACCAGCGGCCCTGGTGCGGGTAGTCCGGGGTGCCCTCGTAGACGACCTGGGTCGCGCCGTTGGCGAGCGGCCCGTAGACGAGGTAGGAGTGCCCGGTGACCCAGCCGATGTCGGCGGTGCACCAGTAGACGTCGGTCTCGGGGTGCAGGTCGTGGACGACGGCGTTGGTGTAGGCCGCCTGCGTGAGGTAGCCGCCGGAGGTGTGCAGGATGCCCTTGGGCTTTCCGGTCGTGCCGGAGGTGTAGAGGATGTAGAGCGGGTGCTCGGCCGCCATCGGCTGCGCCTCGTGGTGGTCGCTCTGCCGGTCGACGAGGTCGTGCCACCACACGTCCTTGTCGGACCACTCGACGTCGGCCCCGGTGCGGCGCACGACGAGCACGTGCTCGATCGGGGAGTCCTCGCCCGACACGGCCTGGTCGACGGCGGCCTTGAGCGGAGCGGACTTGCCCTTGCGGTACTGCCCGTCGGCGGTGATGACCACGCGGGCCTCGGCGTCGGCGATGCGGGAGCGGATGGCGTCGGCGCTGAACCCGCCGAACACCACCGAGTGCGGGGCGCCGAGGCGGGCGCAGGCCAGCATCGACACGATCGCCTCGGGGATCATGGGCAGGTAGATCGCGACCCGGTCGCCCTTGGCCACACCCAGCTCGGTGAGGGCGTTGGCGGCCTGGCAGACGCGGCGCTGCAGCTCGGCATACGTGATCGTCTGGGTGCCGCCCTCGGCGCCCTCGAAGTGGATGGCGACCCGCTCGCCGTTGCCGGCCTCGACGTGCCGGTCGACGCAGTTGTGGGCGACGTTGAGCTCGCCGTCGGCGAACCACGTCGCGAACGGCGCGTCGCTCCAGTCCAGGACCTGGGTGAAGTCCTTGCTCCAGGAGACGTACTTCCTCGCCTGGTCGGCCCAGAAGCCCTCGAGGTCGGCGTCGGCCTGGTCGAACAGCTCGGCCTGCCCGACCGCCTGCTCGGTGAACGCGGGGTCCGGCGGGAACTCCTGCGCGGTGTGGTCAGAGCGGTCAGACAAGTCAGACACGGTCGGCTCCTCCTCGAGTCGGGTCGGTTGCCCCCCAGCCAACCTCACATCGGGCGCCCGTGCCAGGCCACCGGCCGCGCCTGAGACGGTCGTCGTCGGGTGGTCGGTGCCCGTCGCCGGGCGGTCACCGGCCGTATGCCGCAGCCGCGCCGCACGAGGGGCCACCGGCATACGGGCATGATGGGGTGGACGTCCGAGCACACCCGCCACGACAGGAGCAGCCCATGACCGAGCCCACCCCGCTCGCGGCACCTGAGCCGTCGCCGATGCCGTCTCCACTGTCGGCGCCCCGGCCCGTCGCCGAGGTGACGCCGCAGCAGGCGGCCACCGCGGTGCCCGTCGACCCGGCCGTGGCCGACGCGCTGCGCCGCAACGCCGAGGGCTTCGTGCAGCAGCTGCTCGCCGTCGACGTGCACTCCCCGGTGCTCGACCAGCGCGTCCGCGACATCAGCACGATGGGCGACGCCGAGGTCAAGGCCTCCTCGCAGCTGTCCTCGCGGATGCTCGACCGTCGCGCCCGCTCGGGCTCGGTGGGGGCACGTCAGGGCGGCCCGGAGCAGGTGGCGGGGGAGCAGCTCGTGCGCCTGCGCCAGGAGGTCGAGGAGCTCGACCCCGCCGACCTCGACAAGCCGGCGCGCAAGCTCCTCGGGCTCGTGCCGATGGGGGACCGGGTCGCGGACTACGTCGAGCGCTACTACGCCAGCCAGGACCGCATCAACATGCTGATCCTGTCGCTGCGGACCCAGCAGGACGAGCTGCGCAAGGACAACGCGGCGGTCGCGGGCGAGCGGGCCAACCTGTGGCGGCTCATGGGCCAGCTGCAGGAGTACTCCGTGCTCGCGGGCGCCATCGACGACGAGATCGGGCGTGCGCTGCCGGGGCTCGAGGCGTCCGACCCGGCCCGCGCCCACGTGCTGCGCGACCAGGTGCAGCGCGCGGCCCGGCAGAAGCACCAGGACCTGCTGACCCACCTCGCGGTGTGCACCCAGGGCTATCTCGCGCTGGACCTCGTGCGGTCCAACAACGAGCTGCTCGTCCAGGGCATCGACCGGGCGGCGACCACGACGCTGGCGGCGCTGCGCACGGCCGTGGTCGTCTCGGGCGCGGTCAAGGGGCAGCGCCGGGTCGTCGACGGGGTGCAGGACCTGGACCGCCGCTCGGCGGAGCTGCTGGACGACTCGGCCCAGACCATGCGGGACACCGCGGGGTCCGGCTCGCCGGACGCGATCGCGCGCCTCAAGAGCGCCTTCGGCGAGGTCTACGCCGCGCTCGACGAGGCCGACGCCACGCGCACCCGCGGCGCCGCGGCCGAGGACGAGACCCGCCGCGCGCTGGACCAGCGGCGCCGATGACTAGGCTGGGGTCGTGGCTGGCAACGCTCTGACGCGCTACCTCGCGTCCACCAAGAACATCGTGGGATCCGTGCTCGGGCTCGGGGCCGCGGCCGTCACGGTGCCCACCGACCTCGCCGGGGACTGGTGGCCCGCCGCGGTCGTCGGGCTGTATGCCGTCGGCGCGGCCGTCGCCCCCGGAGCGCGCCGACGTGGGGGTCTTGCGACGGGCACCCAGGCCACGCAGGCGCTGATCGTCGACCTGCGCACCGAGCTGCAGCGTCTCGTCGACCAGACCGACAAGTCCTCCAACCGGCTCCCCGAGGAGGGCTACCTCGCGTTCCACCGCGTCGTGGCCGTGTTGCGCGACATCCTTCAGCGCGCGGAGCAGCTGGCCACCTCGCCGGACGACCTGCACGTGGTGCAGCGCACGGTGCGGGACTACCTGCCGACCTCGCTCCAGGCCTATCTCAACCTGCCGGGCAGCTATGCCCGTGACGCCCCGGGCGCGGAGGGTCGCACCCCCGCGCAGGAGCTGACCCACCAGATGCAGGTGCTCGAGCAGCGGCTGGGGTCGGTGCAGAGCGCGATCTATGCCGGCGACGCGCAGACCCTGACCGACCAGGGCCGCTTCCTCGAGGAGAAGTTCCACCACGACGGACCTACCTCAGGTAGTCACATCGACCGGCCTTAGTCCCCCAGGTCGATGTGACCAACCCAGGCCGATGTGCCCAACCCAGGTCGATGTGACCAACCCAGGTCGATCCGATCGTCCAGCCGTATGCCGGAACCCGGCCTAGGCCGGCCTGGCCTGGATGCGCTGCCGATCGGGCACGCGGGCGCTCAGGTCTGCGGGGTTCCGGCGTCCCGCGGGAACGGGTGGAGAACGCCACCCATGACGGTGGCGTTCTCCACCCGTTCGGTTTGCACCCGGAGCTCGCTGCACGAACTGATCCGTCGGGGCATGTCGGGTCGCCCTGGGCGCCATGAGAACGTTCAACCTGCCCCGTCGGGTCACTTTCAGCCGCCTGGGACGCCGTGAGGACGTTCGACCTGCCCCGTCGGGTCAGTTTCGGGCGCCAAGGTGCCGCGCGCGACTCGGCAAACCACTTCGCACGCAGCTCGCGGGTCGCCGCCATGACGAACGGGTGGAGAAGGCCACCCATGACGGTGGCGTTCTCCACCGTTGGCTCGCAAACCCGGAGCTGGCGGCACGAAGTGGATAGAGCCCCGTTGAGT
>NZ_DLOE01000020.1:0-8135 GCF_002479615.1 Arsenicicoccus sp. UBA7492
ACTGAACCCGGGGCGGTTCAACCGACGCCACCAAGGAGTCCTTCCAGGCTCGCGTTCTGGATCGACGCAAGGCATGGGACGCGGCCGAGGAGGCCACCACTCGGTCGCGATTCCTCAGCCGGCGCGGCGAGCTGGAGCGGGCCCTGGTTGCCCTCAGCGGCGCCATCGACGGCGACGACAGTGGTCCGGGGGGCCACGCAGCGGTCGATGAGGATGGCGTCAGGGATGTGGCGGACTGGCTGCTCGACGTGCTCGGCTATCGCACCGGTCAGTGGCGGCTCGTCGAGGACGGTCCGCTTGTCGGGGTGTCATCGCCTGACGCCGAGCTGGTCGACGAGGTCCTTCACGCGCCGCTGGTAATCCTGAAGGGTCGTCCAGTCGCGGCGGTCGAGGAGCTCGTGGCCAAGAACGCCGGGTCCGATGGGGGTGGGACAGTCCCGGCCCGGACCCTGCTGCAGCCGTGGGAGCGGGAGGACCAGGATCCTGTCGTGTCGGTGGCGTCCGCCTTGTCGACCTTGATGACGGAGGCGGAGGGGCCGTCGTACGCCCTGGTCCTCGCGGGGAGGTGGGCTCTGGTCGCGGAGAAGGAGCGTTGGCCGGAGGGTCGGTGGCTGGCCATCGACCTGCAGCTCGTGGCCGAGCGCAATGACACCCGCAAGGGTGGCGAGATCGATCGAGCGCTGATCTGCATCGATGCACAGTCGCTGGCGCCGGACGCGGCCGGTGGCGTGTGGTGGCGCGAGACCTTGGAGTCCTCGGTCAAGCACACCGTGGGGGTGAGCAAGGACCTGCAGGAGGGTGTGCGCACGTCGATCGAGATCATCGCCAACGAGGTCGTGAAGCGTCGCCGGGACCAGGGACTGGACCCCTTACCCGACGACCAGGCGAACGAGCTCGCCAAGCAGTGTCTGCGGTATCTCTACCGCATCCTCTTCCTCCTCTACGCGGAGGCGTCTCCCGAGCTGGGGGTGCTTCCGGTGGGGGCGAGCGAGTATGACGCGGGCTACGGTCTCGACCGGCTCCGGGATCTGGCGCTCACCGAGATCCACGAGGACCGTAGCCGCCGTGGCACGCACCTCTATCACTCTCTTGAGACGTTGTTCCGTCTGGTCAACGAGGGGCACACGCCCGCCGGGCCGGAGGGAACGGATGACGGACTGACGTTCAACGGCTTGAGCGCCGACCTCTTCCTGCCGGAAAAGACCCGTCATATCGACGAGGTCCGGCTCGGCAACGACGCCCTCCTGAAGGTGCTGCGCAAGCTGCTTCTCAGCAGGGAGCAGGGCAAGCAGCAGCGGGGCTTCATCTCCTATGTCGAGCTCGGTATCAATCAGCTCGGGGCCGTCTACGAGGGACTCATGTCTTACACCGGGTCGTTCGCCAGCGAGGACCTTTACGAGGTGGCGCGCGATGGCGATCCCAGCAAGGGCTCGTGGGTTGTCCCCATCACGCGCTCGGACCACCTGGACGGGGAGCACTTCGTGCGGCGGGCCAACGAGGACACCGGGGAGATGGAACCGGTGACCTATCGGCAGGGCGAGTTCGTCTTCCGCCTGTCGGGGAGGGACCGGCAGCGTTCCGCGTCGTACTACACCCCTGAGGTGCTCACGAAGTTCACCGTGCAGCAGGCACTTGAGGAGCTGTTGGACCAGAACGGCCACACCACGACCGCCGAGGAGGTCCTGGGCCTGACGATCTGTGAGCCGGCTCTCGGGTCGGGGGCCTTCGCGATCGAGGCGGTGCGTCAGCTCGCCGAGGAGTATGTCTCTCGCCGGGAGGCGGAGCTCGGGGAGAAGGTCGACCCGGACCGACGTCCCCAGGAGGTCCAGAAGGTCAAGGCCTACATCGCCCTGCACCAGGCGTATGGCGTCGACCTCAACGCCACCGCCGTCGAGCTCGCCGAGGTGTCGCTGTGGCTGGACACCATGGTCGCGGGGCTCCAGGCGCCGTGGTTCGGCCTGCGGCTGCGTCGGGGCAACTCCCTGGTCGGGGCGCGGCGCGCGCTCTATCCGGAGCGGATGATCAAGGACAAGACCTGGCTGACCGAGCCACCCCTGGACGAGACTCTCGTCGGGCTCGCTGCGGCCGTCGACCGCGGCGACGAGCTCGACCTCGGCGTCCTGAGCACGCGGGTGCACCACTTCCTGCTGCCCGCCAAAGGCTGGGGCTCAGCCGTGGAGGTGCCGAAATCAGTCCGTGACCTCCTCCCCGACTCCCAGCTCACCCGCCTCAAGACCTGGCGCAAGGGCGTCCGCGCCAAACCCACCGTCGCCCAGCTCAAGCGGCTTCAGGCGCTCGCGATCCGCGTCGAGAAGCTGTGGGGGATCACGCTGCGGCGGCTGCGCATCGCGGAGGCGGAGTCCAGCCGGGCCATCGACCTCTGGGGCCGCCCAGCGTCGGCCGAGGGCCACGCGGTCACGCGCGCCCAGATCGAGGAGTCCCTGGCCGACCCCGACGGCGCCTATCGGCGGCTAAAGCTCGTCATGGACGCCTGGTGCGCGCTCTGGTACTGGCCGCTGACGGAGTTCGAGACCGCCCCGCCCTCGTTCGGTGAGTGGCTCGACGCCTGCGAGGACATCCTCGGCCGGCACGACGCCCGCGCCAGGGCGCAGCACAACCAGAGCTTCACGTCGGCCAGCGACTGGGACGCGCTCAATGTCGCCGAGGAGCTCGAGCTCGGTATGGCGACCGCCCAACCCGTTGCCGCCGCCCGCGAGCGACACCCCTGGATCGCCGTCTGCGAACGCGTGGCCGAGGCGCAGGCGTTCTTCCACTGGGAGCTGCAGTTCGCCACCGTCTTCGCCCGCGGCGGCTTCGACCTGCAGGTCGGAAACCCGCCCTGGGTCCGGCCCACCGTCGACGTCGAGTCTCTGCTTGCCGAGGGCGACCCGTGGTGGGCGCTGGCCCTCAAGCCGTCGGAGGCCGCCAAGGCAGAACGGCGTGGGGCGACCCTCGGTATCGGCAACACCTGGCGAACCGTTGTCGACGGCAGCAGCGAGGTTGCGGTACTCGGCGAGATGCTTGGCGATTTGACACTTTATCCCATCCTCGCCGGTCAACCGGATCTCTATCGGGCCTTCATGTGCCAGGTCTGGACTCACGCCTCTCCGAGAGGCATGTCTGCCCTAATCCATATGGAGTCCCATTTCACGGACGATAAGGCGTCGCGGCTGCGCGCGCTGACTTATCGACATCTGCGCAGACATTGGCAGTTCATCAACGAACTCGTTCTGTTCGACATCGACCACCACAATAGTTACGGCGTCAATGTCTACGGCGGGCAGCAAGATCCAGCGTTCCTGCACGCCACCTCCCTATACCACCCAGACACGGTTGATCGCTCGCGGAACCACGATGGCTCGGGCGATGAGCCCGGACTCAAGGATTCAGAGGGCCGCTGGGACGTACGGCCCCACAGTGGCCGCATTCAGACGGTCACGTCCAACACGCTTCGCCTCTGGAAGGACGTGCTTGGCGCAGACGCGGCGGCCAGTACGCCCATGGTGTATATCGTGAACTCGGCCGCCGCCCGCACGCTGGCGACCCTGTCACGGTCGCCCCGACTCCGGGAACTGGGTCTGCAGTTCTCGTCAGGGTGGCACGAGCGCGCCGATCGCGAGAAGGGGCGGTTCGTCTCGCGGTGGGGCCAGGTGGAGTGGCGGGATGCCATTCTCCAAGGGCCCCACATCCACGTCTCCACGCCGCTCTATAAGTCGCCGAATCCAACGCTGAAGAACAACCAGGATTGGGCGTCAACCGACTTCGAGGCGCTTGCTGTCGACGCGAAGCCGGTGACGGCGTACAAGCCGGCGGGCGACCGCGATCTGTACGACCGCAGTTACACGCACTGGCGCGTCACCGACGACCAGGGCAACGAGGACATCGTCGCGGCCCGCGACCACTACCGCGTCGCCTGGCGCCGGATGGCTGCCAACACGGGCGAGAGGACTCTGACCCCGGCAATCGTTCCGCCGGGCGCTGCGCACGTACACCCCGTGACCTCCGCCGGCCTACCCACGGGCAAGATCCGGTATCTCATCATTGCCCAAGGCGTGATGTCGACGCTGCTCAGCGACTTCTCTTTGCGTTCAGCGCCCAAGAACGACATCCACGGAAGTACCATCAACCGGCTGCCGCTGGTGCCGCTGGACCATCTGCTGATTGGCGACCTTCTCGTGCGGGCGCTGCGGCTGAATTGCGTGACGGAGGCTTATGCCGATCTGTGGGCGGAGTGCTGGGAGGCGGGCTTCTCGTCATACGACTCGATCTTGCCGCGGCATGACGAGCGGCCCATCGGGCCGCAGTGGTCCGCCGACACGCCCCTGCGGCGCTCGGTGGACCGGCGCAATGCGCAGGTGGAGATCGACGCGCTCGTCGCCCTCATGCTCGGGGTGCCGGTGGACGACCTGTGCACGATCTACCGGACGCAGTTCGCGGTGCTCTACGGCTACGACCACCGGGAGTACACGTACGACCGCAACGGCCGGCTCGTCCCCAACCAGGTGCTCGCCCTGTGGCGCAAGCGCGGCGAGCCCCAGGACGACACGCAGATGACCGCCGAGGATCGCACGGCGGTGCACCCGGGCAGCGGGATCGCCTACACCTACGAGCTGCCGTTCGGGATCCTCGACCGCGAGGCCGACTTCCGCACGGCTTACGCCGAGTTCGAGCGTCGCCTCGCCGGGGCGGAGGCTTCGGATGTCTGAGGTAACACCCCGTGACATCGCCGAGCGCTTCAGTGTCCCTCCGCTGACGGTACGCAACCACCTGCGCAAGATGTTTCGCCCAGTCCCCGACGGCAGCCGATGGTTCCTCGATGAGGGGCAAGAAGCTGCCATCGTGGCCAGGTTGGTCAGCCTCGGCTACGTGGATGGGGAGGCTGAGGGGCCGGGCATCACCTCACCGGTTGCTCGCCCGTGGACGCCTCCGGCTGTGTCGGATGTGGTCTACGAGCTTCCAAAGGGGGACGAGGGCGCCCGGGTCGTCACCCGCGACGAGTTCGCCCTTCAAGGGGCCTTCGCCGACTGGCTGACGTTGGGCGGGACACCTCCTGCGCTCCTCCCACTGTCTTCGTCGGACGGCGTGGTGCACCCGGACCTGTTCGTGCCCGATCGCGGCTGGATCGTCGAAGCTAAGCGCTCCACCGACCGTGAATATGTCCGGATGGCCATCGGCCAGGTCCTCGACTACTGCCACCTCGCCACGTCGGCGGGCCTGTCCGCGACGCCGGTCATCCTGCTGCCGTCCCGGCCCAGCGATGATCTAGTGGCACTTCTCCGGTCCCTGGGGATCACATTGGTGTACCGCGACGGCCGCACCTTTGCAGTGACTCCAGCGTCGGAAGACATTGATAAATCGAAGGGGCTCAGATGATTACATCGGCAAACCAGTACCCGGTGCACATGCTATTCAGTCACGACGGCAATATCCTGTACCGGGTTCCCGCCTACCAGCGAGAATACTCATGGCAGAAGGCCCAGTGGGAGGACCTCTTCGAAGATCTCATCGAGGCAGACGGCGCGCACTTCCTGGGGACCATCATCACCCTCGATCAGACGACTGACTCACTGGAAGGGAACATCCTCCAGGTCATCGACGGTCAACAGCGCCTCACGACGCTCACCCTGCTACTTGCAGCGGTTCACTCCGTGCTCAAGGAGCACATCGACACGCTCGACGACGACACGCGCACCGACGTCACAAACCTCGGACGTCAACTGGTGCGCAAGGCGGATGGGCAACTTCGAGTGACGCCGCAACAGCAGGGCCAAAACCTGGCTGACTATCGTAAGGTTCTTGAAGATGCCAGTCTCCCTATCCAAGGAGAATGGCGTCCATATTATCCCAGCCGGAGGATCGCGAAGTGCTATCAGTTCTTCCGGTCAGCCATCGTCAAGCTCGCCGAGACGGATGGGGTGACCGAGCCGAAGGCCGCCCTCCAGGTGCATGAGGCAGCGATGAAGGCGGTGATTGTAAAGATCGTGGTCGCGAGCCATGCAGACGCCTTTGTGCTTTTCGAGTCGTTGAATAACAGGGGTATGCCACTCTCACCTGTCGACTTGATTAAGAATCACCTGCTCGCCCAGTCTGAAAAGAAGGGCGTCATGGATGTCGACGAGGCGTTCAGGCACTGGAACGAGATGCTGAACAGCCTTGGGGACAATTATGCAATCCAGGAGCGCTTCCTTCGTCACTATTTCAACGCCTTCAAGGCAGAGCTCCCTGACGTCGCGAACGCAACAGTCGCGACGAAATCTAACTTGATTAGGATCTATGAGACAGTTCTGGGCCAGGAGCTTGGCTCGGTCGTTGCAGCGCTGGTCGCGGCCAGCAAGGTCTACGGGCGAATCAACTGCGTTCTCGAGCTTGACCGCCCGACCGCCCTCGATCGGGCATTCCAAGGGCTCATGCGGGCGCAGGGTGCGCCGTCCTATGTCCTCTTGATGTGGCTGATGTCCAAGCGCGAGGAGCTGGAGCTCACGGACAGCCACATCGAAGACGTGGTGCATCAACTGGTCAGTTTTTTCGTTCGGCGCAACCTGACTGGCTATCCCCAGACCTACGCCCTGGCGAAGCTGTTCATGGACACGATCGACGCTGTGCGCGAGGCGCGCGGCGAAGGTGTTGTCGTGGCCGTGCGTCAGCGACTCGTCGACGCCTCAGCCTCGGACAAAGACTTCCGCGCGCGACTGACGGGGCGTATCTACGAGGAGAGCACCGACGTCGCGCGATTCATTCTCGCCACGCTGGCTGAGGACGCCATGACCAAGGAGACCGAGGTGGACCTCTGGCGTCAGGAAAAGAACCACTTCGTCTGGACGATTGAGCACATCCTGCCGCAAGGCGAGAACCTGCCCGCTGCGTGGCAGGAGATGCTAGGCGGTGGCCAATTGGCTGGGAGGGTGCAGGAGGAGCAGCGGCACAGGCTCGGGAACCTCACCATCACGGCCTACAACAGCAATCTGGGCAACAAGTCTTTTGTAGAGAAGCGGGACCGTCGCGACAGCAAGGGGAGGCCCATTGGTTACCGCAACGGCCTCTCACTCAATGCCGAACTGTCGACGAAGGAGAGGTGGACAGCTCAAGACATCGACGAGCGGACCGATCAGTTGGCAGACCAAGTTATCAAGCGCTTCCCCCTAATGTGACACCTTCATCGCCTGTCAGTGTGCTCGGCATGGCGAGCCCATATTTGCTTGCCAAATGGAGCGTTGCGGCATACTGGCGGGCCTGGTTCGCGGTGTCGCCGAGGACGTACTGGTTCGTGCCCGCACCTGCGACAACGGACACGAACGGCAGTCCCATGCGCACAGTCTGGACAGGCACTCGCGCGGATCGGGTGGCGTTCTGCATCAGCTTCTCGAGGGCTGCCATGAGCTGGTGGTTCTTGCGCAACTGGTCACTCCAGTTGACCCGCCCCGCCGACGCCGTCATGGCCGCCCCAGCCTGACTCATGACCGCAGCCTTTCCCGCCTGGTCGCGGTAGGACCTCGCGACCATGCGCTCCACGACGGGCCGCATCTGGGGATCCTGGACATCGATGCCATAGGCGTAGCAGACGCGCGTAGCCAGGGCGCCGGTGAGGACCTGCATAGCCAGCAGATCCAAACCGATGGCGGCGGCGCTTCCCACTCCGGGCACCGGGATCATCGCCAGGGCTCCGAGCCCCGCTCCCTCGACGCCCCCAATGGTGCGCCATCGCAGGGCCGTCAGGCGCGTGTAGGCGTCCAGGACCTGCAGATCCAGTGCATGCAGGTCCGCTAGTGCCTTAACGTTGTATCCCTGGTCACGGTGATAGCGCAGTACCGGCTCGGGGTCGCAGAGCTCCAGCACCCAGTCGTTGACCAGCTCAAGAGTGTGGGCGGCCGCAGTCAGGAGGGGGCCGAGGCTCGCGATTGCGGCCGTCGTCGCCAGATCCGTGGCCTTCTGCGGTAGCCGGTCGCCCATCGCGCGCCCTGCGCGGGCGCCCGCTTCCCCGACGGATTGCCGACCATCAATCCAGGCCTCGCGCATTCGTCCTGGCACGATGGATCGGGTTCGACCTTTCCTCTCCCAGTGGGCCATAAGCTCGATCCAGCGCTGACGTTCGTACGCCGACATCTCCAGCGGCAACCCTAAGCCTCGATCCACCGATG
>NZ_DLOE01000018.1:0-16924 GCF_002479615.1 Arsenicicoccus sp. UBA7492
CCCCCCCGCACCCAAGCGCCCCCGCCCCGCACCCCCGCCCGTCGACCCCCGTTGCCCCACAGTCACATTCACGCCGCGCCGTCTCGCGTCGCCACACCCGTCTCACCCTGCAGCACGAGACACCCTCGCCACCCTGAGCGCCACCGCCAGCGTGAGCGCGCAGGAGCCCGCGGGTCCGAGCCGCCTCGCGGCGACCACGCCGTGACGGTGGGCTTCCGGCATACGGCCCGATCGGTGGACGACGACGAGCCACCCGGCCGATCCGCCTCACGCTGGAGGGACGACCTCGACAGGACGGACCCCCTCGTGCCCCAGGAACGACGACGCGTCACCGTGCCGCTGCTGCTCATCTTCGGAGCGCTGGCGGGGCTCTCGCCGCTCGCGACCGACATGTACCTCGCGGCCTTCCCGCAGATGTCGCGCGATCTGGCGGCGCCCGCCTCGATGATCCAGCTGACGCTGTCGGCGTTCATGGTGGGGCTGGGGGTGGGGCAGCTCGTCATCGGGCCGCTCTCGGACCAGATCGGCCGCAGGAGACCGCTGCTCGTCGGTTCGCTGGTCTGCTTCCTCGCCAGCCTCGGCTGCACGCTCGCGCCGACGGTCGAGCTCCTGGTCGCGTGTCGCTTCGTCATGGGGTTCAGCGGCGCGGCCGGGGTCGTCATCGCGCGCTCGATGATCTCCGACCTGAGCGAGGGCGACGAGACCACCCGCTTCATGAACTACATGATGATGATCACGGGGGTGTCGCCGGTGCTCGCGCCGTCCCTCGGCGGCGTCGTGCTGGCGCTGGGCGACTGGCGGCTGGTCTTCACGGTGATCACGGTCGCGACGGCGGTGCTGGCGCTGGCCGTGTTCTTCGTCGTCCCGGAGTCGCTGGCGCCCGCGGCCCGGCACTCGGGAGGTGTGCGCCAGGTCTTCACGGGGATCGCGACGATGGTCCGCCGTCCCCGATACCTCGGTTTCGCGCTGGCCGGTGTCGCCTCCTTCGGCACGCTGTTCGCCTACGTCTCCGGCTCGACCTATGTCTTGCAGAATCGCCTGGGGCTCAGCGAGACCCAGTACGTCATCGCCTTCGCCGTCAACGCCGCCGGCATGCTGCTGGCGACCGCTCTGGCCAACGCCCTGCTGCGCAGGTTCACCTCGGCCCAGATCGTCCTGTGCGCCCAGGCCGTGGTGGCGCTGTCCGCCCTGGCGCTGCTCGCCCTGTCCGTCACCGGCGTGAGCCTGGTCCCCGTGCTGGTCCTGCTCTTCGTGTGCGTCGCGGGTCAGGGGCTGATCTTTGGCAACACGTCCGCTCTCGCCCTGGACGCCGGGCGCGACCACGCCGGCACGAGCTCGGCGCTGATGGGGGCGGCGCAGTTCGCGGTCGGCGGCTTCGTCTCCCCGCTCGTGGGGCTCGGCGGCGACGAGGCCGTGCTGCCCATGGCTCTGTGCATGGCCGTCTGCGCCCTGCTCTCGCTCCTGATCTTTGCCGCCACCCACCGAGGGACGAGCGCACCGAGCCGTATGACGCCCGCCGCCGCCTCGCGGTGACCCCGCCTGCCGGGGGCGGACGGCATACGGTCGGGCCCTTGTCGCCGCCGGGCGAGGGCGTCAGGCTGGGTCCATGACCGACACCTGGGCCCTGGTCCACGCCAAGCGCCACGCTCTGATCGACGACCTGGCCACGCTGGATCCGGTTGCGTGGGAGACGGATTCGGCGGCGGAGGGGTGGACCGTCCACGACGTGGCGGCGCACCTCGTCGACAACGCCAAGGCCACGCCGCTCGGACTCGTGATGGCAATGGTGCGGGCGAGGTTCGACTTCGACCGGCAGAACGCCGACGGCATCGCCGCGGAGCGTGGCGCCACGCCCTCGCAGACGCTCGAACGGTTGCGGCACGTCGCCGACCGCACGAGCGGGCCGCCCGTCGCGCTGGCCAGCCGCCTCGTCGAGGAGATCGCGCACGGCGAGGACATCCGACGGCCACTCGGCATCGCTCGCGCCTATCCGCCCGAAGCCGTCCGCGCCGCCATCGGCTACCAGGTCAAGACGCCCGAGTCCTTCGGCGGCGCAAAGAAGCTCGCCGGCCGCGTGCGCCTCGTGGCGAACGACGCCGACCTCGCCGTGGGCCGGGGGCCAGAGGTGCACGGACCTGCGATCGAGCTGCTGATGGTCGCGAGCGGTCGCCGCTGGCGCGAGGGCTCGCTCTCCGGCCCGGGGGTACCGCTGATCTGACCCGCGTCAGCTGTTGAACCGCGTCAGCCGTCGGAGCGGGCGCCGTTCCCCACCGCATCGTCAACGGGTGGAGAAGGCCACCGACAGCGGTGGTGTTCTCCACCCGATCGCGCCGGTGCGTGGAGGGAACGGATACCCTCCGGGACCATGAGCCGCATCTTCACCACCAGCGTCGCGTCGGTCTATCCCCACTACGTCACGAAGGTGGAGAAGAAGGGGCGGACCAAGGCCGAGCTCGACCAGGTCATCCGGTGGCTGACGGGGTTCGACGATGCCGAGCTGGCCCAGCACCTGGAGTCGGGCACGACCTTCGAGGAGTTCTTCGCCGACGCCCGCCTCAACCCCAGCACGTCACTGATCAAGGGAGTGGTGTGCGGCGTCCGGGTCGAGGACGTCGAGGACCCGCTCATGCAGCAGATCCGCCACCTCGACAAGCTCGTCGACGAGCTGGCCAAGGGCAAGGCGATGGACAAGGTCCTGCGCGCCTGAGCCCGGCGCCGCTACTGGTCGAGGTTGAGCGCAGGGGTGAGACCAGCCCGCGACGGCGACAGCCCGACCGCTCACTCACCCGCAGTCGTCGCACCGTCCCGAGCTCGGCAGCTGCACGAAGTGCACGGGGCAGATCGATGCCGACTCGTCTCGCCGAGCACTGTTAGGCCCTCTGAACTGGGCGTTCGACAGGTCCACCCCTGATCATCCGCCCTCCCACTTCTCCGCCTCGTCCGGCGCGAACTCGTCTTTGAACTCCAGGTATCCGGCGGCGATCTTCATCACTCGACGACCCTGCCCGTCCACGCACCAGATGTATCCCCCCGACTGGGGCGAGACATAGCTGACGACCCCCAGGCGGTCGAGGTTCTCCTCGATGATTCGTACGTCCGTGTGGGACCACCTGTCGTTCCACACGAGCACCTGCTGACGCGTGTAGGTCTTGACCCTCTGCTCCTCCGACACGTCCGCTCCTCAGCTCGTCGGGACTCCTGCTCCTACTCTGCCCTGTAGACCGGCGCCGAGAGCCCGGCTAGCTCGACGCGGACCGACAGGAGCTCGGCCCCCAGGAATCGCACCATCGCGGCGTTGAGCCATCGCACGGGGTTCCAGCCGGCCATCCAGCGCTGACGGGCCAGGGGGTCGTCGGTGGGCTCGAGGTGGGCGATGCCGTCGACCCAGCGGCACCGCCCCGCCTCCCTCAGCCGCAGCCGCACGCGTGGGTCGGCCGCGATGTTGCGGACGTACCCGGCGCGGTGACCGTGCTCGGCCACGAGCCACACCCGGCCTCCGTCGCGCGCGACGCCCACCGGGGTCGCGCGCGCCTCCCCCGACCGCCGCCCCCGGGTCTCGAGGAGCGTGACGCCGAGCGGGTTGAGACCGAGCCGCAGCAGGGCCCGGACCAGCGGGTTGACGACCCAGCGCTGCAGCCGTCGCACGGCCGCGACCTTGAGGCCGGGGCGCAGGAGGGTCAGGACGACGTTGACGGCGCCGAGGAGGGTGACGCCGACGGGCAGCGCCACACCCGGCCAGGCGCGACGGTCCACGGCATAGATCGCCCAGGTCAGGGCGATGACGATGATCGTTCCGCTGAGGATGCCCCGCGTCATACGACCGTATGGATTCATACAACCGTATGATACGGGGCATGGAGAGGGCGTCAACCAGGACCGAACGGCTGGCCGAGGTGATGGTCGAGCTCGTCGCCGAGGGCGGCCTCGAGGCCCTCAGCGTCCGCGCCGTCGCCCAGCGCGGCGACGTGTCGATCGGGACCGTGCAGTACCACTTCCCGACCAAGGAGGCGATGCTCGAGCAGGCCTTCCGGCGGGTGGTGGGTCGGGTCTCGCAGCGAGCGCTGGCGACCCAGGAGCAGGACCCCGTCTCGCGCCTCGTCGCCACGCTGCACCAGCTGCTCCCCCTCGATGACGAGCGGCTCGTCGAGGCACGGGTGGTCATGGCCTTCTCCGCGGCGGCTGCCGTCCACCCCGGCCTGGCCGCCGTGCAGGAGGAGGTGCTGCGGGACGTCCTGGCCGCACTCGCGCGATGCTTCGCCCAGGACCGCGGCGCGACCACGACGAACGCCCACGACCAGACCAGGGCACGGGTCGCCCTCGCGACGACCGACGGCCTGGCCCTGCACGCGATCAGCGCACCCGGGACGCTGAGCCGCCGTGAGCTGAACGCCTGCGTCGACGAGCTGGTGAGCGGCCTGGTCAGCGGGCCGGTCAGCGGGCCGACCCCCGCGCCGCTCGGCGACGAGACCGGCCGGACAGGACGTGGCGACGCTCCCGGAGGACAATGACCGCATGATGCGACGGTTCCTCGAGGTCGACGTGTTCAGCTCCGGCCGGCTCACCGGCAACCCGCTCGCCGTGGTCGCCGACGCGGACGAGCTCACCACCGAGCAGATGCAGCGCCTCGCTGCGTGGACGAACTTCTCGGAGACGACCTACCTGCTGGCACCGACGGATCCGGAGGCCGACTACCGCATCCGGATCTTCACCCCCCGGCAGGAGTACCCCTTTGCCGGGCACCCGACGATCGGCTCGGCCCGCGCCTGGCTGGAGCTCGGCGGCGTCCCCAGGACGCCAGGTCGACTGATCCAGGAGTGTGCGGCGGGGCTGGTGCCGGTGCAGCTGGAGGAGGACCGGCTCGCCTTCGCGACGCCGCCGCGGACGCGCACGGGGCCGCTGCCCGACGACGACGTGACACGGATGGCAACGATGCTCGCGATCGACCCGGCCGAGATCGTCGCCCACGCCTGGGGCGTCAACGGACCCGAGTGGCGGCTGGTCCAGCTGCGCGACGCCGACGCGGTCCGCGCCCTGCGCCCCTCCGCGGATCGCGGCGGGCTGCACATCGGGGTCGTCGGACTCGAGGCCCCTGGAGGCGAGTGCGCCTACGAGGTGAGGGGTTTCGGGCCGACATACGAGGACCCGGTCACCGGCAGCCTCAACGGCGCGCTCGCGCAGTGGCTCCGCGAGCGCGGGGAGGTGCCGGAGTCGTATGTCGTCGCACAGGGCAGCCAGATCGGTCGCCGCGGACGGGTGCACGTGCACGACGACGGCGAGGACATCTGGATCGGCGGCGACACGATCGTCGTCGTCGACGGCCGGCTGGCGATGTGACGTCCTCTCGCACACCGGACTTCGAGCTCACGACGGCCGAGCTGCGAGAGGTGACCAGGTTCGCGGCGACGGCAGCCGAGCGGGCCTTGCCGATCCACGAGGCAGACCGGCCGCACGACCCGCGTCCGCGCGAGGCGCTCGACGCAGCATGGGAGTTCGCGAACGGCGCTCCTCGCTCCAGGGCGCAACGAGTGACCGGCCCGGCCGCCCACCGCTCCGCCAAAAGCGCCGGATCGGCGTCCGCAGCGCACGCGGCGATGGCCGCGGGCGATGCCGCCGCCTCTGCCTACCTCCACCCCCTCGCCGACGCCGCCCAGGTGGGGCACATCCTGCGAGCCCCGGCCCACGCCATCTGCGCGTTCCAGCAGCGTGGGGGCACGGCCTGCGACGTCGGCGGCGAACCC
The DNA here is from genome assembly GCF_002479615.1 of Arsenicicoccus sp. UBA7492. Taxonomy (NCBI): domain Bacteria; kingdom Bacillati; phylum Actinomycetota; class Actinomycetes; order Micrococcales; family Intrasporangiaceae; genus Arsenicicoccus; species Arsenicicoccus sp. UBA7492. The sequence continues at coordinate 5,739 of NZ_DLOE01000018.1, forward strand.
GTCACCGTCGAGTCGGTCGTGCGGTCCGCCACTCCCCTGCTCGTCGCGGTGCTGCGTCGTTATCCCCGGACTGGTGAGGGGAGCAGCCCCGCCGCGCGGGTCGTGCACGAGCTGGACGCCGCGCTGCGCGAACACGTAGAGGACGGTGAGAGCCCTTGATCCTCCCCCGAGTTCGCGACCCGAGCATGGTGACGACGCGCCGCGGCGGCACCCTCACCGACGAGGACCACCAGCTCCTCGCCCTGTGGGCGGCGACCTGCGCCGAGCGCGTCCTGCCCCTGTTCGAGCACGAACGGCCCGACGACCGGCGACCGCGTGAGGCCATCGAGGCGGCGCGGCGATGGGCTCGCGGCGAGGTGCCGATGATGCAGGCCCGCGCCGTCGGAGGCCACGCCATGGGGGCCGCCCGCCCGCTCACCGGCGCAGCCCGCTTCGCCGCGTATGCCGCCGGTCAGGCCGCCTGCGTCGGTCACGTCGCCGAGCACGACCTGGGGGCGGCGGCCTACGCCATCAAGGCGATTCGCGCCGCGGAGCCGCACGACCCGGACGCCGCGCGCGCCGAGCGGGACTGGCAGCGTGACCAGCTCCCGCCACAGGTGCGGCAGCTCGTCCTCGACGACCAGGCCCGCCGCGACGAGATCTGCTGGTCGGTATTCTCGGGCTGAGCCGCCGGACCGAGAGGCCCGGCTGAGCTGCCCAGGCGCCCGACCGTATGCCGCCCCGCCTGCCTCAGTGGGCGACGCCAGGCGCCTCGGCCGCCTCGACCGCGGTGCGGCCGGCGCGACCCACGGCCCAAACGGACAGCCACGCCGACCACCAGGGAGAGCACGCCCACCGCGACGATGGCGACCCCGAGTCCGCCGAAGGCCCCCGCCAGGACGAGGACGAGGATCGGGCAGACGAAGTTGCCGAGGAAGCTCGCCGAGGTCCACAGGCCCGTGCCCCGCCCGTGCTGCCCGTGGGTGAGCGGGGTGAGCGTCCAGGTCAGAAGGCTGGGCAGGAGCAGGCCGTTGCCGAAGCCCGTGACCACGGCCGCGGGCACGAGCAGCGCCACCGACGGCGCCAGCCCCATGCCCAGCAGACCCAGCCCGGACAGGACGAAGGCCAGGGGCACCGTGAAGGCGTGCCCGCGACCAGCGATGCGGGTGAAGGTGAACGACCCGGCCGCCGTCCCGACCGACGCGATGGCGCTGACCAGCCCGATCATCGGCGGCGACGTCACGCCGACCTCGACGAGGCGATAGGACAGCTGCACGATCAGCACGTAGAAGACCAGCCCGCCGAGGAAGCTCACCGCGACCGGCGCCAGGAGCAGGCTCCACCGCACCGGCGGCAAGGCCTCGTCGCCCTCCGGCACGTGGGTGGTGTTGAACAGGAACACCGCGCAGAGCACGGCCAGGACCAGGCCCACGGCATATAGCCCGAACGGGACCCGCCAGCTGGAGGCGCCCAGCGCGCCACCCAGCCCGAAGAGCACGGTGGCGGCGATCGTCGTCGTCATCACCTGATAGCCGAAGTAGCGCACGCGCTGCGCGCCGTGGAAGTAGTCGGCGAGCAGCGTCGTGCACGCGGTCATGATCACGGCCTCGCACAGGCCGACGAGGACCCGGCTGGCGACGATGAGAGGCAGCGTGGGCAGCCACAGCGGGGCGGTGCCGGCGACGGCATACAGCACCAGGGCGCCGACGAGGAGGCGCTTGCGGCCGACCCGGTCGACGACCCGGCCGGCGATCAGCGCGGTGAGCCCGACCATGAGCGCGGGGACGGTGACGACCATGGGGGCGAGCGCCTCGACGCCCGGGGTGCCGGCGAAGGCCTCCTGGATGCGGGGCAGGTTGGGCGCCATGAGCACGGCCGCGAGCACGGACATGCAGGCACAGGCCAGGAGGATGGCACCCTCGAGGGGCCCGGCGGGCCGGCCGGTGCGTGGGTTGACCACGACGGCGGGGCTGGGGGTGGCGGGCGGTGCGGACATGCTGGCTCCATTGCTCAGGCGACGAGTGGGGCAACCCTGGCGGGGAACCCGACGGGGCGGAAGCGCGACCCGGCTGGCCCTGGTATCGCGGCGGTCGATACCAGCCGAAGGGTGGACTTCCGCCGACCCCCGGCGCGGAGGACGGCCCCCGGCGGACAATGCCCACATGAAGGATGTCGACCTCAACCTGCTGCCCTCGCTGCAGGCGCTGCTCGAGCTGCGCAACGTGTCGCGGGCCGCCGAGAGGATGCATCTGAGCCAGTCGTCGATGAGCGCGTCGCTCGGCCGGCTGCGGCGCCACTTCAACGACGAGCTGCTCGTGCGCGCCGGCCGCGGCTACGAGCTGACGCAGTTCGCGGAGGCGCTGGCCCCGCGGGTGGACCGGGCCATGGCCGACGTCCAGGAGGCGCTGCAGCTGCACGCGGGCTTCGCCCCCTCCACGAGCGACCGGACGTTCGTCATCGCGGCGTCGGACTACGTGGCGTCCGTGCTGCTGCGCCACCTGCGAGCCCGGATGACGCAGGAGGCCCCCGGGATCCGCGTCGACGTGGTGCCGACCTCGCGCCCCATCAGCACGCCGCACGTCTTCAACCAGGTCGATCTCGTCATCGGCCCGATGGGCTTCGCGCTGCCGGGGGACAGCCGCGCCCTGTTCCGCGACGACTTCGTGGTGCTGCTCGACCCCGCGCACCCGCTGCTGGCGGCCGACCGGCTCACCGTCGCCGACGTCGCCGCGGCGCCCCAGGCCATCGGCGAGTTCGGCGGCAGCATCATCACCCCGCCGATGCGCTTCTTCGCCGAGGTCGACCAGGCGCCTCGCGTCGCGGCGCGGATCTCGGGGTTCCAGGCGCTGCCGTCCATCGTCGAGGGCACCGACCTCGTGGCGCTGGTGCCCCGTCGGCTCGCCGCCCGGGCCGTGCGCGACGGCCGGCTCGTGGCGATCGCCGTCGCCGACGAGCTCGAGATCCCGCTGGTGGAGGGCATGTTCTGGCATCCCCTGCAGTCCGCGGACCCCGGCAACACCTGGCTCCGCGACGTCGTCCGCCGAGCGGCCGACGCCATGGAGGACCCCACGCTCGACCTGCACCCGGTGCGGATCGAGGCAGGCACGCAGGTATGACGGATCCGCCCGCCCTGCTCCATCGCCGTCAGGGGTGGCGGACGGACCGGTCCAGCGCGGCGTAGCCGGCAGGCTCCCAGGTCGGCTTGCCGCCCGGCCGACCGAGGCGGCCATTGGCACCGACCATGATCAGTATCAACGCACGCAGCACCGCCCACCCTCTCGCGCGGGTCACGGTGGCGTCGTCAACGCGGCCGTAGGAGTCGAAGAAGCCACCAGCAGCGTTGTCGGGCAGCAGGACCCACGCGGCCGCGAGGTCACAGGCCGGGTCGCCCGCGAACATGTCGCCGAAGTCCAGCACCCCGGCCAGAGCGGGTTGCCCAGGCGGATTGCCCCCCGTCAGTCGCCTCTCGACGGTTCCCTGACGGCATCTCGCGACATCGGGGCCACTCCTGGTGGTGATAGCCACCAAGAGCAGCCCCGATCACGGGCGTGACGCTCGTCCGGTCAACGAGACCCCGCAACTCGCACGCACAACGCCCCCATCAGCGGCCACCACCTGCGGCAATGATTCGTGTGCAGGCGAGTTCCGGGCCCTGGGTAGCCTGGCCACATGTCCCACGCGCCTGACCGGATCGCCGCTGCAGCCCTGGTCCGCGACGGCAGCGTCCTGCTCGGGCACCGGCACCCGCAGCGCCGCTGGTACCCCGACTGCTGGGATCTCGTCGGCGGCCATGTCGAGACCGGCGAGACCCCGGCCGACGCGGTGGTGCGCGAATGTCTGGAGGAGCTCGGCGTCACCATCCACGACCCGGCGCCGGTGAGGATCACGATCGACGACCCGACGCTCGAGATGCACGCCTTCCTGGTGACCGGCTGGTCAGGCGAACCGGCCAACCTGGCGCTCGACGAGCACGACGCCCTGGGGTGGTTCACCGCCTCCGAGCTGCCGGACCTGCCCCTGGCCCACCCAGCCCTGCTGCCCTTCCTGCTCGGGCTGCTCATCGACCAGTGAGCCTCGACCAGACCGGCGTGAGCGCTCCACTGAGCAACCCGTTCAGGCTCGTGCTGCGAGGATCCCTTCCCCTCACGCCCTCTCGCGACATCGGGGTCACTCCTGGTGGTCATAGCCACCCAAAGCAGCCCCGATCCCGGCCGTGCACCTCGTCCGGGCAGGGGCCACGGCGCGACTCCATGCACAACGCCCCGATCCGTGGCCGCCACCTGCGGCAATGGGTCGTTGTGCATGCGAGTTCCCGAGCCTGAGCCCGCTGATCGGCCTGGCCGACGCCGAACGACGGCGGCAGATCGGGACGCGCGACGTCGGGCATGGCGCAACCGGAACGCGGATCCGCCGGCACCGCACAGGCCCTGCTAGCCCCGGCGACCACCGAACTCCCAGCCGTGCACCTCGATCCCGACATGGTCGCCGCCACCCAGCACCCCGCGGGCATCGACCCGGTCCTTGGCCGCCAGCAGCGCCGCCACGCCGAGCTCCTGACGACCGTCGTCGGAGAGCAGCGGCCCGTAGGCCACGAGATCGCCAGGAGGAGCGGCGAGCTCGCTGACGGGACGCGGCGCTCGCGCGAATCCCAGCACCAGGTAGAGGTTCTCGCTGCGGTGGTCACCGGCATACGACCACATCGTCCGCCCGAGCACGTTGTGCCAGCGCCTCACCAGCACGTCGCGAGAGGCGCCCGCCTGGTAGCCGGGCTCCTCGAAGGCGAAGGCCCACGCCGCGGCGGCATCGGGCAGGTCCACGATGTGCACGCTGCCGCTCAACGTGCCCTCCTGGTCGAAGGTCAGACCGCGCGCGATGAAGCGGCCGTCGAACCGGTCCATGTAGGACCAGTGCTCCTCGACCATGCTCACGCGAAGCTGCTCGGCGCCGACCCGGTCGCGATGGAAGCAGAAGAAGTCCATGCGCCCCAGCCTGCCCCTGAGGTCAAGCGGCAGCGGGGCGGCGGCGCGGGATCAGGGCGAGCAGGACCCCGGTCACGATCCAGGTGGCGAGCACGACCCACGCGCGGGTCGCCCCCGCACGGTCGAAGTACGCCGCCGACCGCATCGCCGTCGCGGCCGCGCCGACGGGGAGGTGCTGACCGATCTCGCCCCACGGCTGCGGCAACCATGCGGGACCGGTGGCCAGGCCCGACAGGGGGCTGGCGACGAAGAGCATCAGCACCGCACCGAGGCCGATCCCCGCGACGCCCAGCAGCGAGCCGAGGCCGACGACGGTCGCCGAGATGGCGGCGATGCCCGCAGCGACGGCGGCGGACGTGAGCCAGTAGCTGCCGTCGAGCACCCCGAAGCCGTGCTGGAGGATCGCCGTCGCCACGAGGCCGCCGAGCGCCGAGATCGCGAGGACGCCGCCGAGACGCCCAGCCGGGGAGCCGCGGTAGGCGAGGACGAGGGCGGCCGCGGACGCCATACCGCCGAAGATGAGGGGCAGTCCGAGGGTCGTCAGGGCGGCGCCGGCGGGGTCGTCCTGGGGCATGGGCGCCAGCTCGGTGTAGGTCACCTGCTGACCCCTTGCGGCCAGCTGGGCGCCGATTCCCTTGAGCAGAGCGGAGTATGGCGCACCCGCCCCGGCCGCGGTCTGGACCGTCACGCCGGTGGGTGCCACGGACAGGCCACCTATCGCCTCGCGCTCACGGATGGCGGTCGCCGCCTCCTGCGCCGTGGGATAGGTCGCGACGTCGAAGGTGCCGGGGCTGGTCTTGCCCAGCATCCCGGTGAGCTGCGCGACAGCAGGCGCGGGGCCGCTGACGGCGAGGGGCAGGTCCTTGGCGCCGGAGCTCAGCGCGGGAACGGCGAAGGCAAGGAGCATGAGGGCGATGACGGTCGGGATGCCGAGGATGGCGCCGAGCAGCACGCGTGGGTCGGCGCCCCCTCGGTGGGTGGCTGTGCGGGTGGCGGTGCTGGTGGCCATGGTGACTCCTCGATCGAGTGCGGCCGGAGCCCGGAGGTCGTATGACGACTCAGTGGTTCAGCGACCTGGATTTCCACAATCGTAGAACTCCACAATCGTGGAAGTCAACATCGGCGGATACAGTTTGGAGAAGCCACCGCAGCGAGGAGAGTGACGGATGAGCGTCGACACGAACGGCCGGACGGGCCGCCGACCCGGCCCGGTCTCCACCAAGGACGCGATCCTCGACGCCGCGCGCGACCAGTTCACCCAGCACGGCTACAAGGGGGCGACGCTGCGCGCGATCGCCGGCCAGGCCGGCGTCGATCCGGGCCTGATCAGGCACTTCTTCGGCGACAAGGAAGGGCTCTTCGCCGCATCACTGGCGCTGCCCCCGGAGGCGATGGCCGCGGTCCGCGAGTCGGCGACCGGGCCGCAGGAGGAGTGGGGCGAGCGCCTGACCCGCTCCTACCTCGGCCTCTGGGAGGACCCGGTCACCGCAGCTCCGCTCCGCGCGCTGGTGGTGTCGGCCTTCGCCAACGACCAGGCCCTGGACCAGTTCCGCGAGTTCGCGGTGGAGGCGGTGCTGCACGACATGCTTCCGCACCTCCCCGACGACCATCCCGGCCTGCGCATGGCCACCGCCATGACGCACATCGTCGGCATCGCCCTGGGCCGCTACATCCTCAAGGCTCCCCCGCTGGTCGCGCACAGCTTCGACGACCTCGTCACGATGATCGCCCCCACCGTCCAGGGCTACCTCACCGGCCCCCTCCCCGACGGCATCTCCTGACATCGGGGCCGCTCCTGGTGGTCATAGCCACCAGAAGCGGCCCCGATCTCGGACGTGCGGGCTCAACACGCCCTAGTCGACGAGGGCTGTGCGCCAATGTCGTTCGTGCGCACGGATGAACTCGACGGTGCCGTGCCAGTGCTCGCCGTGGCCCTCGGCATACATGCTGCCCCAGGGCTCGCGGCCGGTCTCGTGCGAGCTCCTGAGCAGGTCGTGCATCGCCTGGGCGCGATCGATCATGGTGGCGGGCAACGCATCTCGCAGACCGCGATCTGCGCCGTAGCCGTCGACGAACGCCGCGAGCCTCTCGGCCGACTCCGCCACGTCGGCGCCCGGGAAGAGGTGCGCGAACGCGATCGCGGCATACGCGAGGTCCCACAGGCGCGTGCTCGGGCCGGCTCCGTCCCAGTCGATGAAGACCAAGCGGTCGCCGTCGATGATCAGGTTCCAGGTCGCAAGGTCGTTGTGGCACAACAGGTCTGGTCCGTATGCCGGAAGCAGCACCGGCCAGTCGTCCGGCACCGGCAGGCCAACGCTCGCGTCGTGGATCGACCGCACGAGCCGACCCACCCGCCACACCTGGTCCGTGCCGAGCGGGGCGACGTCCATCGCCAGGGTCCCGGGCACGTAGTTCAGGACGAGCCGGCCCCGCTCGTCGCGCCCGTGCGTCGCCGGCACGTCGATGCCCCGCTCGCGCAGCGTCTCCAGGTAGCCGATGGTCCGCTCGGTGGTGGGAAGCCACGGCTTGCGGACGGTGTCGCCGACCCGGACCACGCCCTCGGTGGCGTTGCCGCCCTCGAGCCTCTCCTCCTGCTCGTCCCCCGTCACCGAGGCGACACTCCCAGGGCGGTCACGACGGTCTTGCCGGTGGCGTGACCCGACGCGACCTCCGCGACCGCTGCCGGCGCCTCGGCCAGCGGGTAGGTCGCGTGGATGACAGGTCGGAGGTCCTGCCGGGCCACGAGATCGGCCAGCTCGGCATACACCGACGCGTCCCGACGACGGGTGATGCCCGACCCGCCCAGCTCGGTCGCGAGCGCCGGCGAGGCCGAGCTCCGGATCGCCGACGGGTGCTTGGCCAGGGCGGCGGCCTGCCGCAGCGTGTCCCCGCCGACGGCGTCCACCACGGCGTCGACACCCTCGGCCGCGAGCTCCGCCACGACCTCGGCCCAGCCATCCCCGGACTCGACGTGCTCCGCGCCCGCGCTCGCGACGAGCTCGGCCTTGGCCGCGCTCGCCACCCCGATGACGCGGGCCCCGAGGTGCGCGGCGAGCTGCGCGGCGTGCACGCCCACCCCTCCCCCGGCTCCGAGCACCAGGACCGCGCCACCCGTCCCGACCCCCAGCTCGCCGAGGGCATCCCACGCCGTCCCGATGGCGACGGGGATGCAGGCGGCCTGCTCCGCCTCGACCCCGTCGGGGAGGCGCGCCGTCTGGTCGAGCTCGAGCAGGACGAGACCGCCGAGAGCGCCGAATCCCGAGGCGCACGAACCGAAGACGAGCTCGCCCTCGCGGAAGCGGCCCGACGGGTCCTCGACCACCGTGCCCGCGGCCTCGCGCCCCATGGCCATCGGGAAGCGCACCTCGACCTTGCCCTGGCGCTGCCCGCTGCGGACCTTGATGTCGGCGGGGTTGAGCCCGGCGGCCCGCAGACGGACGAGCACCGCGCCCGGCGTCACCACCAGGTCCGGCACGTCCAGGAAGCGCTCGACCTCGGGCCCGCCATACTCCGTGAATCCGTAGATGCGCATCAGCTCTCCTCCACCTCGATGTCCGCAGCCAAACGTGCTCGCAGTCTCCTCCTGCGGCGCGCCACACTCCACAGCAGCGCCTGTTGACCCTCGAGCAGCGGTGGCTCAGATTGGGTCCGTGCGCAACCACACGGAGCAGTACCTCAGGGCCCACCTCGGGCAGGCACTCGACGAGGTGCAAGCTGGCGACGAGGTCACGATCCTGAGGGACGAGCGACCCGTGGCCCGCATGGTCCCTGCGGCCGCGCCGGCACCACGGACGTTCGGGATGATGCGGTTCGAGGTGCCGGACGACTTCGACGCTCCGCCGACGCAGGCGGAGCTGGCAGCGTGGGAGTGACCGCCGCCAGCGCAGATCTGCGCATCTACTCACCTTCCAGCAGAGACTCGAAGTCCTGCCCACCAAAGAAGATGCCGAGGACGGTGACGTTGCGCAGTCGGTCATCGACCACGTAGGCCACGAGGACGCCCTTCTTGTAGCTGGACGTCCGTAGTCCCGGTCGCAGATCGCTCCTGGATGTGCCGCCGTGCGGCAGCACCCCCAGCCCCTCGCAATAGGCGATCACCGCCGTGAGGTACGCGTCGACGACCGGCGGGTGAGCCACCCGCACGAGGTGGCGCTCAAGGGCCATGAGCTGGTCAAGCGCATCGGGGTCGAACGAGACGCCGTAGTTCACCGGCCGCGGGCCTGGGCCATCCGGTGCCGCACCTCGTCTGCAGACATTGCTCGGGAGGGGTCAGCACGAAGCCCGTCGTACGCAGGCAACACCGAGTCCCGCAACCACGACTCCACCGCGCGGTCACGTGCAGCGAGCGCGCGGAGGCCTTCACGCACCACCTCGCTCTCCGAGGCGTAGTCCCCCGAGCGCACTCGAGCCCGCACCATGTCCGCCATCTCGAGCGGCAAGGTCACGCTCATCTGTCGTGTCGTTCGCATCGGGCCCCCTCGTGAGTAGGACTCAATCCTACTTCGCACGTCGAGATACGGAAGGTCTGCTGGGACGCAAGACACTCGTCGCCGCGGGTGCCTGATCAGCGCACCGGGGCGCACCGGGGCGCACCGCACCCCCGGCATCCGTTGATGTCGGGGATGTCGGGGGCTTGCACTCCACGCGGTGAGTCAGGCGAACTGGCCGACCTCGTAGTGACCGCCCTGCTGGCGGGTGATGACGTTGAAGCGGTTGAAGGTGTTGATGAGCGCGATCTGGGCGACCAGGGCACCGAGCGTCGACTCGTCGAAGTGGTGGGCGGCATACGACCAGGTCTCGTCGCTGACGCCCGTGCTGTCGGCGAGGCGGGTGCCCTCCTCCGTGAGCGCCAGTGCGGCGCGCTCCTGCTCGGTGAAGACGGTGGTCTCGCGCCAGGCCCCCACGAGGTTGACGCGCAGCGGGGTCTCGCCGGCGTGGAGCGCCTCCTTGACGTGCATGTCGAGGCAGGCGCCGCAGCCGTTGATCTGGCTGGCGCGGATGTTGACCAGCTCGGCGACGCGCTCGGGCAGCGCTCCGCTCGCGGCGCGGCCGGCCGAGATGACGTGCGGGAGGATGGTCATGAGGGTGTCGTGGGCAAAGGGGTTGAGTCGGGCTTCCATCACGTTCTCCTTGGTTGCGGTGATACCCGTATGACGGCGGCCCGGCCACAGACGTAACACCGTCACCCCGCCGGAGGACGGTCCCGCACACCGGCCGCCAGGACCCGGGCGCGGTCGTTGACCGACACGATCTCCACGATCAGCCCGTCCACGACCGTGCACCCCACGACGCCGAAGGCCCTGCCGTCCTTGCTCCGGAACACCACGCCCGGCAGGCCGTTGACGATCGCCTCCCAGGCCATCGCCGCGCCGCGGGCGCCGCGCTCGGCGACGGTCGCGACCTCCGTGGCGCCGATGCGCACGCTAGATCCGCGCGGGTTGTCGATGCGCAGGGTGACGTTCGGGTCCAGGACCGCGAGCAGCCCGTCGAAGTCGCCCTCCCGCGCAGCCATGAGGAAGGCCGCGACGACGGCGCGCCCCTCACGCCCGTGGCCCGGGTCCGCCGGTCTCCCCCGGACCTTGCGCCGGGCCCGGCTGGCCAGCATCTTGGTGGCGTCCGTCGACCGGCCGAGGATCTGACCGATGTCGGCGAACGGCACGGCGAACATGTCGTGCAGCACGAACGCCAGCCGCTCGGCCGGGGTGAGCGTCTGCAGCACCACGAGCATCGCCAGCCCGACGGACTCCGCGAGCACGGCCTCCTCCTCGGGGGCCGGGCTCCCGTCCTCGACCACGACCAGCTCGGGGGTCTTTCGTCGTATGCCGTCGCGCCCCGGCTCGCACGGGACCGCAGCACGTCGATGCAGACACGACCGACGACGGTGGTCAGCCAGCCCGCGAGGTTGTCGATGCTGTCCACGTCCTGGCGCGACAGCCGCAACCACGCCTCCTGCAGGGCGTCCTCGGCGTCGGTCCGCGACCCGAGCATCCGCACGGCGACGGCCTCGAGCCGACCCCGGTGTGCCTCGAAGGCCGCGGCGAGGACGTCAGCGTCTCCGTCGCTGCCTCCGTCTCCACCTCCGGTCAGACCGTCCATGGTGACCACCTTCCTCCGTCGGTGTCGTCATGGGAATGACGGCCGGCACCGCCCTGACGTAACGCGCGTCCGCCGCCATTCGCGCACGAGCTGACCCGACGGGTCATTTCTGGTCGCCTAGGCCCGCGTCTG
>NZ_DLOE01000018.1:17201-19895 GCF_002479615.1 Arsenicicoccus sp. UBA7492
CGCCTAGGCCCGCGTCTGGCCCGTCGGCCTGCCCCGACGGTCACTTCCGGTCGGGACCGGGGAGGTCGTCACGCTGGCGGGAGGTCCGCGCCCCGACGGGTCACGTCCGGTCGGGTAGCGTGCGGGTTGACCGTCCAGCGCGCCCCGACGGGTCACGTCCGGTCGGGTGCAGGCGCCGGGTGGGGGGTCCGCGCCCCGGCGGGTCACTTCCGGTCGGGTGCAGGTGGCGGATGAGGAGCTCGCCGCCCCGACGTGTCACTTCCGGTCGGGTGGCGTGCGGGTTGATCCTCCACCGCGACCCGACGGGACACTTCCTGGCGGGTGCATGTGGCGGATGGGGAGCTCGCCGCCCCGACGGGTCACTTCCTGGCGGGTGCATGTGGCGGATGGGGAGCTCGCCGCCCCGACGGGTCACTTCCGGTCGGGTGCATGTGGCGGGCGGGAGGTCCGCGCCCCGACAGGTCACCTCTGGTCGTCTGAGCTGCGGGTTGATCGTCCAGCGCGCCCCGACGGGTCACGTCCGGTCGGGTGGCGCGCGAGTTGACCGCTCGGCGCGACCCGACGGGTCACTTCCGGGCGGGTGCAGGCGGCGGGTGGGGAGGTCGGCGCCCCGACGGGTCACTTCCGGTCGGGGCCGGGGAGGTCGTCGCGCTGGCGGGCCAGATAGGTGCGCTCGGCCCGGTTGTCGGTCAGCGCGAGCGCCCGGTCGTATGCCGCCCGCGCGTCACCCTCACGCCCGAGCCGGCGCAGCAGGTCCGCGCGGGTCGCGTGCATCGCGTGGTAGCCGTCGAGAACCCCGGCCACCTCGTCCACCTCGGCGAGGCCCCGGGCTGCGCCATACAGCTCGGCGACGGCGACCGCCCGGTTGAGCCGCACGATCGGCGACGGGTCCACCAGCACCAGCCGGTCGTAGACCGTGACGACCTGCCCCCAGTCCGTCTCGCGTGCCGAGCGCGCATGCGTGTGAACGGCATTGATCGCGGCGAGCAACTGATAGCGACCCGGCGGATCGCCGCCCGAGGCCACCGCGTCGACGCACTCGTGCACGAGCACGTGCCCTTCGCGGATCAGCGCGCGGTCCCAGCGGCCGCGGTCCTGCTCCGCCAGCGTCACCAGCGCCCCGGTCGGCGAAAGCCGCGCCGACCGGCGGGCATCGGTCAGGAGCATGAGGGCGAGCAGGCCGGTGACCTCGCCGTCGTCGGGGAGCAGCGTGTGCAGCAGCCGCCCGAGCCGGATCGCCTCGTCGGTGAGGTCGGCGCGCAGGGCCTGGTCGCCATACGAGGCGAGGTAGCCCTCGTTGAAGATCAGGAAGACCACCGCCAGCACCCCGGCCAGCCGCTCGCGGACGTCGCCCTCCGACGGCACGCGATGGGGGATGTGCGCGGCCTTGATCTTGGCCTTGGCACGGGTGATCCGCTGCGCCATCGTCGCCTCCTGCACGAGGAACGCGCGGGCGATCTCGGCGACGGTGAGCCCGCCGATCAGCCTCAGCGTCAAGGCAACTCGTGCTTCCGTGGCGAGCGCGGGGTGGCAGCAGGTGAAGACCAGCCGCAGCCGGTCGTCCTCCACCGCCCCGGTGGTGACGGGCGGGCTGTCGTCGACCAGCCGGTATGCCGCCTCCTGCTTCACGTCGCGGCGGGACTCGCGTCGCAGCCGGTCGATGGCTCGGCGCGTGGCGGTGGTGGTGAGCCAGCCGCCGGGGTTGGGCGGTATGCCGTCCCGGGGCCACCGCTCGACCGCCGCGACCCAGGCGTCGGCCGCCGCCTCCTTGCGAGGTCGAGGTCACCGAAGCGGCGTGCGAGCGAGGCGACGACCCGCGCCCACTCCTCGCGGTGGGTGCGGGCGATCGCCTCGTCGACCGGGGATACCGTCACCCGTCGAGCATCTCCTGCACGGACTCCTCGGTCTGGAAGGGGCGGACCTCGACCTTGCCGCGGCAGGCCTTGGACCCCTCGGCGGCGAGGGCGAGCGCCTCGTCGAGGTCACGCGCCTCGATCACCCAGAAGCCGCCGAGGTGCTCCTTGGCCTCCAGGTAGGGGCCGGCGGTGAGGACGGGGTGGCCCCCCTGACCGTCGACGGTGGTGGCGCTGGCGACCGGCTCCAGCCCGTCGGCGAAGACGAAGTGGCCGTCGCGCTGCAGCTTGTCGTTGAAGGCGCCGGTCTCGGCGAAGGCCTCGAGCATCGCCTCCTTGGTCGGGAAGTGGCCGGGGTCGCCGGGCTTGCCGCGCTCGGCGGGGCCGTAGACGGACAGCAGGTATCTGGGCATGTCATTCCTCCGTGTGGGTGGGGACTGCTGGGCCGGCCTGCGGCGGAGCCGGGAACCGGTGAACCTCCTGCGGCCAGTCGAGCGCGACGGCGAGACGTCCCGCCCAGTAGCGGGCGGCCTCGTCGTCAGCGACCTCCACGACGGTGAAACCGCCGAGGTGCTCCTTGGTCTCGGCATACGGCCCGTCGGTGTAGACGGGCGCGCCGTCCTGCGCCGTGACGCTGCACAGCACAGTGGAGGCGTCGAGCCCGCCGTCGCCGAAGACGAAGACGCCCTCGGCCTGCATCTCAGCGATCACGCGGTTCCCCGCGACGCTCTTGGCCAGCAGCTGCTCGTGGGTGTGCGGGGACACCCACTCGTCGTTGAACGAGATCAGGTATGACGGCACGGTCGCTTCCTCTCCTGGTCGATAGAGCCCCGTTGAGTGG
>NZ_DLOE01000015.1:0-11198 GCF_002479615.1 Arsenicicoccus sp. UBA7492
CGCCCAGCGGCGTACTCGGCGTTCTGCACGGCCGTCGCCCCCGACTTCGTCCGCACCCGCCTGATGAACGCCACACCAGGAGGCTAGACGCACCCAGTTAGTGCGTGAAACTGCCCAACCCCAGGAAATCACCACAGGTCAGCGGTCCGTCACCTCCAGATCCCGCACTACCTGTCCAAAGTCAGGAGACCGAGAGTGACCCGCTGTGCCGCTACTGCCGCCGTCCCCAATCGGAGCACACAGGACCGGACCTCGAAACCTGTCCCTGAACCTGAACCACCTCCGTTCAGCAAACCGCTCGTTGCTGTGAGCCAACGCCAGGACCCGCCAATACGGAAGACATCAAGCAGTCTCCCGCCTACGCCGCAACTGGTAGCGGCCGGTGCCATCAGCACCGCAAACTCGGCTGTAGAACGGGCGTTTCTCGCCTCATCGAAGGTCGGGCGCCGGTGCCCGTCCTTCGCCATCAGCCGTCGTGGTCCGATGCGCGGGAGACAAGGCGTTGAGCCTCCCTGTCGTAGAAATAGCTGACGATGTCCCCGGAGATGATCAGGTCGATCGCTTGGTCGATCACGCTGAGGGGGGCCACATACCACTCGGACGGGTCGTAATTTCGACCCTTGCGGTCGGCTTGGGTGAGGTCGAGACGGACGTCGGCGAAGACCCGGTGCAGGAGGTTTTCGAGCGCCGAAGCCCTGAGGTTGTAGGTCCGGTAGTCGGCCACGACCTCGACCGGGGCCATGAGGTAGGTCGGCGACGTCTCGGCGTTCTTGATCCGTGCCTCGACCGAGCCCCGGGTGAATCCGATCTTGTGCAGGTTGGTGAGCTCTGCGATCTGAGGATCCGTGCTGAGAGAGCGCAGGACGTAGATGTGACCGCTGGCAGCGTCACCCTCGAGGATCTCCTCGTCATCGCTCAGGCCGGTTTGGACGATCGACTGACCCTCCTGCTCGAACAGTCTGATCGAGAGAGACTGCCGGTACATCGAGGACTCGGTGCCGTTCTCGAAGATCACGCGCAGCCGCTGCTTCTGCTCGGGCTTTCCGCCGACGATCATTTCTCGCGTCTCGCCCACTTCGGCGACGAACAGCATCACTCCGTTGAGGACGAAGAACCGGCCCTCGGTGACCGTGCGCAGACCCTTGAACGAGGCGAGTTGCGCCGTCCCGTCGGCCAACTCAGCATGCTTGGTCTTGAACAGGTGCTCGAAGCGATCGAAATCGAGGCACTTCTTGCGCTTCGCGACTGAGTCCGCCTCATCGGGGGCCTTCCGCACCGGTAGATCGGAGACATCCAGGAGTCCCGATTCGTCCCCGAGCAGATCGAGGTCATCGTCCCCGAGCAAGTCATCGAGCGAGGCAGGCGCCTCGGGGACCTCCAGCAGTCCGAACTCATCCAGATGCTTCAGGGCCGCGATCTTCTCCTCGTTCGCGAGAATCCCATCGAGGCGAGCCCCGAGCTTGCGTTCGGCGATCTCGCGGGTGGTGGAGTCCGGGATCCGACCGTGCGTCCGTCGGAACTCCACCACTTCCAAGAAGGCCCGCTCGAGCCGGTCCGTCGCCGTGACCTTGACCGGCTTCTCGGGCGCGTCCAGGAGCCCGTCGACGTCGGAGTCCAAAATGGCGTCGATGTTGGAGGGGAACGCGGAGTCGACAGGTCCCACGCTGTCCTCGCTGGTCATGCCTCGTCCGCCATCTGTGTTGCGCGCTGCGCGGCCTCGCGCTCCTGCTTCTTCTTCTGCAGGAAGAGCACGATCTCGGCGCACCGCTTCTCGGTCGGATCGTCGGAGCGGACGTTCGGCTTCCGACCGTTGACCTTGGCCCACTGTTGGATCTTGGGCCATGCCGCTAGTGCTTCCTCCTCGGTGATCTCGACCCGGGTTGCCGTGATCGCGTCGGAGATGATCCGCAGTACCGATGGCGTGACGGACTTCGAAATGACCTCGAAGGCGCGCTGGAACGGGTTGACGGAGTCGATCAGATTGATGTTGATGTCGTCGATGTTCACGAACTTCTCCGACATCCGGATGAAGCGCTTATCGCCAACCTGACGGACCTCGCCGTTCTTGACCACCGAGTCCACAACGACCTGCTGGCGCAGCTCCTCGACCTGTGTCTCGTCCAAGTCGGGGTACTTCTCGCGGATGATTTTCGGGATCAGGACCTTGTTGGTGGTCTCCGCGTCCACCGATCCGAAGGCAGCCTTCGCGAACGTATCGTCCTGCAGGATTGTTGCCTTCAGATCGTTGAGGTCGGTCTCGACAATCTGCTTCACCCGCTCGGACGACGGTTCCTTGAAGCCCTTGATCTTGATCACGCCCGGCGGGTTGGTGCCGTCATCACCGGAGCGCTTGGTCTTGAACTCGAAGTTCTGCGCCAGCACCTGCTCCATCAGCAGCGAAGCAGTGATCGCCTTGAGCATGTTGTTGACCGACACCTTCACCTCGCCCTGGGAGGCATCCGGCTCGGCAATCAGGTTGGTGAACTGGGCGTGGTCCTTGCCCGGGGAGTCGCGGGTGACCCGGCCGATGATCTGGATGACCTCGGTCAGCGAGGCGCGGTAGCCGACCGTCAGGGCGTGCTCAGCGAAGGGCCAGTCGAAGCCCTCCTTCGCCATGCCGAGCGCCAAGATCACGTCGACGGCGCCGGCATCCTTCGATGCCACCGTGGACAGGTAATGAAGCGTGTCGGCCCGCGTCTTCTGGTCCGTGTCGTCGACGAGGTCCGCGAGACGGAGCATCGCACCCGTGTCAGACCGGCGAATGGTGATGATGCCCGTGTCCGGGTCAGTGGACTCGACGTGGCCGATCGAGTCGATGATGAACCCGACCTCTTCGATCTTGTCCTTCGTGGACTCACCAGAGTTCACGTTGGGGATGTGGATGATCGTCTTCCGGTCGAGGTCGAAGACCTCGCCGATCGCGTCGGTGTATCGGCCCTGGTAGAAGTGGTGGCCGATGCCAAGCGAATGCAGGTACTGGTAGCCGTTGAGCTGGTCGTAGTAGTTGAAGGTGACCGGTGTGAACCGAGCCTCGTCCTCGGCAGACAGCACCGGCACCGAGTCGCCGCGGAAGTACGATCCGGTCATCGCCACGATGTGCACGTCGGAGCCGTTCATGACCTCGCGCAGCAGGGCTCCGAGGCGACTGGACTCGGTGTCGGCGGAGACGTGGTGGAACTCGTCGATCGCCAGGACGGTGCCGTTGAACGCGTCTGGGGCGAGCTTCTCGAAGGCGAACCGCAGAGTCGCGTGCGTGCAGACGAGGACGGCGTCAGGGCCGTTCAGGAAGTCGATGAACGCGCCGACCTTGCCTTGAGACGACCCAGGGTCGCAGAGGTTGTGCTCGGGCTTGACCTCCCAGTCGGCAAAGAAACCGAACTTCGTGAGGCCGGTCGAGGCGAAGGACCCACCGATCGACCGTTCCGGCACCGCCACGATGACCTTCTTACGGCCTTGGTTGTACAACTTGTCGAGGGCGATGAACATCAGCGCACGGGACTTGCCCGACGCCGGTGGGGCCTTGATCAGCAGGTGCTGGGCGTCACGCTTGGCGAAGACGCGCTGCTGCATCTCGCGCATGCCCATCGCGTCGGTGTTGACCGACGCCCCGGTCTGGGCGTAGGTCACATCAACGATGTTGACCGGCTTTTTGCTAGCGTTCACTTGCGCGCACTCCTCGTCTTCTTCGCCGGAGCCTTGGCGGCTTCGTCGGCAGTCATGGCCTCATACATAGCGAAGAGGTCCGACAACCGTTGCTCGTCGATCTCGTAGCCGCGCTTGGAGTAGATCGAGTCGACCAGTGTGTCCACCTCGGCGTGCGCGCGGCGCAGGTCGTCAGGCATCAAGTCCGGGTCATACAGTTCCGCCAGGGTTCGCTCACAGTGATACTCGCGGACGTCCAGAATCCGTAGCGCGGCGACGGTCAGCTTCTCTTTAACGGCCGTGGACAAGGCTGGGACCGGGAAGTTGTTGTAGACGATCGTGTTCGAGTACTGGTAGTTGATCCGCATCCGACCCGACACCACGTTTACCCAGGCCATGTGCATCCGAGACATCAGAAGCGAGAGAACCCACGGCTCCGCGTCGTAGATCGCGAAACCCTTCTTCGAGATGAGCGTCTGGGCATCGAGATAGCCCACCGGGATGTAGTCACGTAGCCCTGACGAGATGCTCGGGACGATGATCGACTCGGTGTCCTTATAGCGCATCTCGCCGAACCGATAGGGCGTCTCGGCGAGCTTCTGCGTCGGCACCTTCGGGCTCTCCAGGCGAGCCAAGGCGGTCTTGCGAAAGCGCTCGGCGAGGGCCGGAATCGCGCTCGCTTCCGGATAGGTTTCCTTGTCTACCCACACGCAGTACCGGTCCACTCCGTTGATGAACTCAGTGGACCCGAGTATCCGCCGGAGATACGGAGCAGCCTCCGGATGAGCACCTAACAGCTCTTCTCGCTCGCGGTCAACGAGCAGCAGGTGACCGCCGTCCACAGGCGCCGACCCCATGACCATTGGCGGCATCGCAGAGATCGGGCGGGAGCGCGCCTTGATGAACACGTTCCTGCCGGCAGCGAGATAGCCGTTGATGTTCTCAACTTCCATCTTGAGGTCATCAACGAAGAGGTGCTTCGGCTGTTTCGATATTGCACGCAGTGACATCACAGCCACCGTCACGTCTGCGTTTCCCTTCGCGTTGTTGTCCCACTGGAACGACGGGAAGGCGAACCCAATCTCTAACCCCTTGCTAAGGATCGGCGGGAACATCAGCTCGACGTGTTCGCCTTGAGCCACAGTCTTCGTGGTGACAAAAGCGAGCTCGGAACGAGTTCCGGCGATATAAGAGGCGCCCTTCGCGAACCAGAGGGCGATGTAGTTGAGCTTCTTCGAGTACTTGCTCGCCCCAAACACAAACGCGAAATCGGCCTTCTGCTCGGGCTTCTGGCGGCTCGCACCGACGTACGGCGGATTGCCGATCAGGTAGATCTCCGGCTCTCCGTCGTTTGGGCAGACCCTATTCCAGTCCACCCGGGTCGCATTGCCCGCCTGGATCTGTCCGGTCTCCTTGAGTGGGATCAGCGGGATCGAGACGTTGAACTTCTCCTTGAACTCGGTGTTCATCTGGTGCTTCGCGATCCAGAGTGAGAGGATCGCGACCTCAACGGCGAAGTCGTCGATCTCGATGCCGTAGAAGTTCTCGATGTTGATCTTGGACTCGGCGAACAGCACCTGGTGCTTGGGGTCAAGGTCGGCGAGGCGCTCGAGGATCGCGTGCTCGACCTTGCGCAGTTCCTTGTAGGCGATGACCAGGAAGTTGCCCGATCCACAGGCAGGGTCGAACACCTTGATCGCGCTGATCCGGTCCAGCAACGCCTCGAGCTTGCGGACGCTGTCGAAGCCGGAGTCGAGGTGCTCCCGGATGCCGTCGAGGAACAGCGGCTCGATCGTCTTCAGGATGTTCGGCACCGAGGTGTAGTGCTGGCCGAGGTCGGAGCGATGGCCGGGCGAGACGATGGCCTGGAACATCGAGCCGAAGATGTCGGGGTTGATCTCACTCCAGTTCAGTGTGCCGAGCTCGATCAACCGGTCTCTGGCGGCTTTGGTGAACGTCGGCACATCGAGGCCAGCGGTCAGGGTGAAGAGTCGGCCGTTGACGTAGGGGAACGAAGCCAGGTGGTTCGGCTTGTCGGCCGGGTCTTCGGTGTCCAGCGCGGTGAACAGCACCGCCAGGAATTCGTGGACGTCCGACCCGTCGGCCTGCGTGTGCGAGCCGACCGCGTTGGTGAACTGCGTCTCGGTGAAGATGCCCGTGTCCTCGGCGAAGAAGCAGAACAGCAGCCGGGTGAAGAAGACGTTGAGGGCGTGGCGCCCGCTTGTCCCGTCCATCAGCCCGGGGTTGGCGGCGAGCAGCTCGTCGAAGAGCTTGCCCATCCGCTCGGCGGCCTTGACGTCGGCGTGGGACTCCGCGACGTACTGCGCCTTCTCCATCCCGCCCCACGGCAGGAAGAACGTGAAGTGCTGGTCGATGTCCCGGATCGGGATCATCAGGTTCTCGCCGGTCTTGGTGTCGACCGCCAGCAGCTCGTTGTAGTCGGTGACGATGACGAAGCGGGTGCTGTACCGCACCACCGCCGGCGAAGACTTCAGCTCGTCGATCACGGCGAGCGGGTCGTCGGTCGTCTCCTTGAAGTAGACGACGTTCTTCTGGGCGACCTCGGTGGCCGGGTCCGCCGCGATGTTCAGCGACCCGTTCCGCAGGCGGGTGACGTTGCCCTGCGGCTTCCCGTAGGCCAGGAGCAGGTCGAAGATGAACTCGCGGTCGTAGGACTCGCGACCGCCCAGGGGCACGACACGCTCCTCGATGGCCTTCAGGTTGAGCCGAGCCACTGCAGTCCCTTCGTCGAGCACGTGATCGTGTACTCGTCACTCTAGGGTCGGCCGCTCAGCGTGCTCAGCAGGCACTCCGGCACCACCAGCACAACAGCAACCGGGGCTGGCCTGACGCTCGGAGGTGGCGGTACCGTCGAGGCAACGCGAAAGGCCTCGACACCGTGTGGTGTCGGGGCCTTTCGCAGATCTTGCGGTGACTCCAGCGGTGACATCGGTCCGAGTCGGACCGACCTCACCACCTCGGTGACCGCGTTTTCGCTGGTAAACCAACGAACTCGGT
The DNA here is from genome assembly GCF_002479615.1 of Arsenicicoccus sp. UBA7492. Lineage (NCBI taxonomy): Bacteria > Bacillati > Actinomycetota > Actinomycetes > Micrococcales > Intrasporangiaceae > Arsenicicoccus > Arsenicicoccus sp. UBA7492. The sequence continues at coordinate 6,661 of NZ_DLOE01000015.1, forward strand.
CGGGCTGACAGGATTTGAACCTGCGACCCCTTGACCCCCAGTCAAGTGCGCTACCAAGCTGCGCTACAGCCCGTTGCCCACCGCGGTGAGCGACACGTCACCTTAGCGCACGAGCGGCCACGATTCCCAATCGATCCCGCCTGCCGCTGCCGCCCCGCAGGAGCGCTCGCCCCAACCCTCACACAACGGAATGTCTGCCCTCTCCCGGTCGTTGAACGATCCAGGAACCACCGAGAGGAACCCCCATGTCCCCATACCGCACGAAGGCCTACCTCGACGCCCGACACCTGCTGCGCAAGCACCAGGAGACCCACGGGGAGCTGCGCGGAGTGATCGCGCGCCGCACCGAGAGCGAGCCCACCGGCCACGAGTGACGCGGGCTCGGCCCACAGACCGGCGCGGATCCACCTCCTACCCCCTTGGAGGTGGATCCGCGCCTTTGTCGTGCGGGGACCGCGGTTGCGAGGAGGTCAGCGCGGCGGGGTGCTGCGCAGGTATTCCCCCAAGCTCGTCGGCCGCGAACCGGTGAGCTCGCGGACGGCACTGCTCACCGTCGCCATCGTGCCGTCGACGATCGCGGTGTAGGTGCTCACCCAGGCGTCGACCTGCCAGTCGGGGGCGCCGTAGCCGGCCCGGGAGGCGTACGCCTCGTCGAGCGTCTCGTCGTGATAGCTGACCTTCGTCCCCCGCACCGCGGAGATGGTGCTCGCCACCTCGCTGAGGGTCAGCGCCTGTGGCCCCGTGAGGTCATAGGTGCGGTTGGTGTGCGCGGCCGGGTCCGACAGCACCGCGGCCGCCGAACGCGCGACATCGGCCCGCGCCACGAACGCGCAGGCGCCCTCCCCCGCAGGCCCGCGGATGACCCGGTCCTCGCCCACCAGCGCCTCGGTGAAGTCGAGATAGAAGCTGTCGCGCAGGAAGGTCCACGCCATGCCGGAGGCCAAGATGTGCTCCTCGGTGGCGTGATGGTCGCGCGCGAGGGTGAAGGTCGCGTCCGGCGCCGCTGCGAGGAACGACGTATAGACCACGTGCTGCACCCCGGCCGCCGCGGCCGCGTCGACGAAGGTGCGATGCTGCGCCAGGCGGTCCGCGCTCTCGGACGCCGACACCATGAACAGCACGTCGACCCCGGCCAGCGCTCGCGTCGCCGCGTCCAGGTCGCCGAACTCGGCGGCGGCGACGTCCGTGACCGCGTCGTGGTGCGGCACCCGCGGGCTTGACGGGTCACGCACGACGAGGCGGTGCGGCATACCGGCCTGGTCGAGGAGCCGGGAGACCAGCCCCCCGAGCTGTCCGGTGGCTCCGGTCGTGGCGAGGGTCGTGCTCGTCATCAGGTCCTCCTCGACGTCGTCGTGGGTCGGGTGCCGTGGGTGCCAGCCCCACTCTCCCCGGCCGTATGCCGGGCGCCTACCGCGACTGGCGGCCGCGCTTCTCGCGCACGCGCACCGAGATCTCGATCGGCGTGCCCTCGAAGCCGAACTCCTCGCGCAGCCGCCGCTCGAGGAAGCGCCGGTAGCCCGCCTCGATGAAGCCGGACGCGAAGACCACGAACCGCGGCGGTCGCGTGGACGCCTGGGTGGCGAACAGGATGCGCGGCTGCTTGCCTCCGCGCACGGGGTGCGGGTGGGCGGCGACGATCTCGCCGAAGAACGCGTTGAGGCGCCCGGTGGGGACGCGCATGTCCCACGAGTCCAGGGCCGTCTCGAGATAGGGCACGAGCTTGCCGGTGTTGCGCCCGGTGAGCGCCGACAGGTTGACGCGCGGGGCCCACTGGATCTGGACGAGCTCGCGCTCGATCTCGCGCTCGAGGTAGTAGCGGCGCTCCTCGTCCACGGTGTCCCACTTGTTGTAGGCGACGATCAGGGCGCGGCCGGCGTCGACGACCTGCTGGATGACGCGGATGTCCTGCTCGGAGATCGGCTCGCCGGCGTCGACGAGGACGATGGCGACCTCGGCCTTCTCGAGGGCCGACTGGGTGCGCAGGCTGGCATAGAAGTCGGCGCCCCGCGTCTGGTGCACGCGCCGCCGGATGCCGGCGGTGTCGACGAACCGCCAGGTGGTGTCGCCGAGGCGGATAAGCTCGTCGACCGGGTCGCGGGTGGTGCCGGCGACGGTGTCGACGACGACGCGCTCCTCCCCCGCCAGGCGGTTGAGCAGCGAGGACTTGCCGACGTTGGGGCGCCCGAGCAGCGCCACGCGGCGCGGCCCGCCGCGCTCGTAGGCGCCACCGACCTTGGACACCTCGGGCAGCACCCGCAGCACCTCGTCGAGGACGTCGCCGGAGCCGCGGCCGTGCAGCGCGGAGACGGGCCACGGCTGACCGAGCCCGAGGCCCCACAGCATGGCGGCGTCGGCCTCGGCGCGCTGGTCGTCGACCTTGTTGGCCACGAGGATCACGGGCTTGCCGGAGCGGCGCAGCATCTTGACGACGGCCTCGTCGGTGTCGGTCGCGCCGACCGTCGCGTCCACGACGAACATCACGGCGTCGGCCAGCTCGACGGCCACCTCGGCCTGCTCGGCGACGCGCAGGTGGATGCCCCGGGCGTCGACCTCCCAGCCGCCGGTGTCCACGAGCGTGAAGCGCCGCCCGGTCCACTCCGCCTCGTAGGCGACGCGGTCGCGGGTCACGCCGGGCACGTCCTCGACGACGGCCTCGCGGCGGCCGAGGATGCGGTTGACCAGGGTGGACTTGCCGACGTTGGGACGCCCGACCACGGCCAGCACCGGCAGCGGGCCGGCGTTGTCGTCGTCGTCCTGCGAGCCCGGCTCGGCGTCGATGAGGGCGCGGTCCTCCTCGGACAGCTCGAAGTCCTCGAGCCCTGCACGCAGCGCCTGCTCGACCCCCTCGTCGAGGGTGTCGTCCGCCGCGGATCCCACCGGAGTCTCGTCGGAGGTCGGGTTGTCGTGGTCGGTCACGTGAGCGGTCCTTCAGCAGTCCTTGCCGTATGCCGCGGAGCGGGCACCGGCATCCCATTGTCCCTCATGCCCCGCCGCCGCCCGAACGAGCGACGCGACGCGCCCACCTGTCCCGCCGGACGGGCATCCGCGCAGCCACCCTCACCGGGGTCCTGGCCACGCGCTGACCGCGACGCTCGACCAGGAGGCGGCGTCGACCGTCGCGGCATTCCTGGACCAGCTGGCCTCGACCGCCCGGGACCGCCGCGAGGACCTCATCCCCCAGGACGGCCATCTCCCAGGAAGCAGGAGCGACCCATGATTCCGTTCGGCCCGCGGCTGATGGGCCAGACCGAGAAGGCGCTCAACCGGGTCCTGCAGCGGATCCTCGAGCACCATGACCTCGGCGAACCGCAGTGGGTCACCCTGAGGCTGGCACAGGACCGCAGACCCGCTGGCTCGCTCGCGGACTTCGTCGCCGGGGAGGGTCAATACCCGTATGCCGTGGGCATCATCGCGGGGCTCCACGCGCGTGGCCTCCTGCGTGACGACGCCTTGACCGAGGAGGGGCGCCTGCTCGTCGCCCGCGTGAGTGCCACCGTGGACCACCAGGTGGGCCATCTGTGGGCCGCCATCCCGGACGACCAGGCGACCAACGCCGCGCTTGCGCTCAACCACCTCCTGAGCGGATGTCGACAGCTCGTGGCCGATGACGTTCAGCCGACCCCGGCGACGCGACGCATCCGGACGACCAGGGAGGCCGCCGGCGAGACCTTGCCGGACGCGTAGGTCGACAGCCGCGACGGTGACGTGCCGATGCGCTCGGCGAAGGCCTTGCGCGACAGGCCGCTCGCCGCGACGAGCGCTGTGACCTCGTCGGCCACCGCCGCCTTCTCGGCAGCCTCGGCGGCCGCGCGCGCGTCGGCGATCGAGCGCTGCAGGAGCGGCGTCACGCCATACGGTTGCTCATAGCTGAAGTAGTCCTCGAGCGAGCGCGCCACCGGACCCCACGGGTCGGCCTGGACGGCGCGGTGGATCCGGCGCCAGTCGGCCAGACCGCCGCGCTCCACGGCCGTGACCAGCCCCTCGTAGGGCCACGACTCGACCGGGTCGCTCGGGTCGGCATCGACGTTGCGAAAGCTCAGCGCCATCACTCGTCCCGGTCCACCATGACCGCGGCCAGGTCTGCGCACACCTGCACCACCGCCGACCAGTCGTGCCACCGGGGCAGCAGCCCCTTGTATCGAGGCAGCTCGTCGATCGTGCGGCGGTCGCGGGGGTCAGGCTGGGCCAACCGCTCCACGAGAAGTGTTGACACGGCACCCTGCTCGTCGGATCGGTCCGCGTAGTAGTCGTCGATGGCGAGCAGCGTCGTCACGGCAGGCGCGTGACCCATCGCGTCCGCCAGGGCAGCGACGTCGAGGTAGTCCCGGGTCTGGTTGCGCTGGACCACCAGGTAGGCCTTGACGCGCAGGGTCTCCTCGATCGTCGGCACCACCAGCTCCCCGGCGCCGGCCACCTCGACGCGCGCGGTCTCCAGCGGGCGACGCCGTCGCAGCTGTCGAAGCCCTGCCTCGACCCCGTCCAGGGAGCCGAGGATGGTGAACGGCGGGGACGACGCCCGCACGCTGGTGGCCCAGCCG
>NZ_DLOE01000015.1:11354-25010 GCF_002479615.1 Arsenicicoccus sp. UBA7492
ATGATCATATCTGATAACGAGCCATGGCCATCATCGGTGGGCAGCGACGTGCTCGCGCAGGTGCTCGTGGATCTGGGACGTCGCGAGGCGGAGGCGCTCGCGACCGGGGACGCCGGCGGGCGCCTCGACGGAGAAGGGGTCGCCGAACGCCACCACCATCCGCGCACCCGGTCGGGGCAGCGACCCGGCACCTCGTCCGGGAGCGCGCGTGCCGACGCAGGCCACGGGCACGACCTGCGCGCCGGTCTGCAGCACGAGCCAGGCGGCGCCCTGCTGCACGGCGGCGACCTCTCCGGTGCCGCGGGTGCCCTCGGGGAACACGCCGACCACTCCCCCGGCGTCCAGGACCGTGCGGGCCGAGGCCAGGGCCTGGCGGTCACCGGTCGTGCGGTCGACGGGGATCTGGCCCAGCCGCAGCAGGAGGCGACCGACGCGGCCGGCATACAGCTCCTGCTTGACCAGGAAGTGCGGGGTCCGGGGCGCGACCGCGGCGACGAGCGGGCCGTCGAGCACCCCGCTGTGGTTGGCGACGAGGACCACCGGCCCCGACGCGGGGAACGACGCGCGCCCGAGGACGGACAGGCGATAGAGGCGCAGGACTCCCCGCACCGCCCGGGCCGTCGCCCCCATCAGCCGGTCGCTCGCGATGGCGGGGTCGAGCTCGCGGCGGTCAGTCACGGATGCGGCCCAGGTCGGACGCGATCTGGTCCAGCACCGCCTCGACCGAGCCCTGCAGCGTCAGGTCGGAGGTGTCGATCGTGGTGACGCCGGGTGCGGCCTGCATGAAGCTCGACACGGTCGAGTCGTCGCGGTCGCGGCGCACGATCTGGTCGCGGGTCGCCTCGACGTTGGCGGTGGAGGCATTGCCGTGCAGCTCGGTCGAGCGTCGCGCGAGGCGGGCCTCCTCGCTGGCGTAGAGCAGGATCCGTACGTCGGAGTCCGGCGCGACGACGGTCGTGATGTCACGCCCCTCGGCGACGACGCCGCCGCGCTCGCGCCCGACCAGCCCGATGATCTCGCGCTGCCGCCGACGCAGCTCGGCACGCACCTCGAGGTTGGTGGCGACGGCGCTGACCTGGGTCGAGATCTCGGTCGTGCGGATGGGCACGGACACGTCGGTCCCGCCCACCTCCACGCTCGGCGTCTCCGGGTCGGTCCCGATGGTCAGCGGCATGGTCCGGACGGCGGCGGCCACGCCCTCGGCGTCGGTCAGGTCGACGTGCTGGTCGAGGCACCACCAGGTGGCCGCGCGATACATCGCCCCGGTGTCGAGGTAGCCGTAGCGCAGCCGCGACGCGACCGCTCGCGCGACGCTGGACTTGCCCGACCCCGAGGGCCCGTCGATGGCGACGACGACCAGGTCAGGGCCGTTCATGTGGTCGCCTGGCGGGGTCGGTGCGGGGGTCTGCGAGGCGCTGCTGGTCATGCCCGCGAGCCTAGTGGATCCGCCATCCCGTGGACCGCAGGTGGTCGCGCAGCCGGTCGCTCGCGGCGGGCAGCACCGACACCTCGGCCAGCGCGACCGGGTGACCGACGGCGTGCTCCAGGTGCAGGTCCTCGATGTTGATGCCCGCGTCGCCGACCTCGGCGAACAGCCGCCCCAGCGAGCCCGGCTCGTCGGGGATCACGACCGTGACCACGTCGTATGCCGTCGGCGCGCCACCGTGCTTGCCGGGGACGAGGGCACGGCCGCGGTTGCCGTCGTCGAGGAGCCGGGCGAGCACGGCCCGGGCACCGGGAGCACCAGGGGCGGGGGCGTACCGCCCGCCGAGCGCGTTCGCGTGCTCGCCACGACGCTCGCCGTGGGGGCCGTCGTCCGCGCCGCTCGTCGAGGCCTCGTCGGCCAGCGCGGCGAGCGCGTCCAGGGCCGCGGCGAGGTCCTCCTGCACGTCGAGCAGCACCTCACGGACCCCGGCGGCGTTGCCCGCGAGGATCTGGGTCCACAGCTGCGGGTCGCTGGCGGCGATGCGGGTGACGTCCCGCAGGCCCTGGCCGGCGAGCCCCACGGCGTGCTCGTCGCGGTCGCGCAGGCGCGCGGCCGTGAGGGTGGCCATGACCTGGGGGACGTGCGAGACGGCCGCGACCGCCGCGTCGTGCTCGTCGGCCGTCATCACGACGACCTCGCCCCGGGCGGCGGCGGCCAGGGCGCGCACGGCGTCCACGGCCTCGGGGGCCGACCGTGGCGTCGGCACGACGACCCACGCCCGGCCCTCGAACAGGTCGGGCCGTCCGGCCACCGCGCCGGATCGCTCGCGCCCCGCCATGGGGTGGCTCCCGACATACCGCTCGACGGACCCGGGGCCGGCGAGGGCCGCGACCCCGGAGGCGATGGCGCCCTTGACCGAGGCGACGTCGGTCACCGCGGCCCCCGGCCAGCGCTCGAGCTGCTCGGCAACGACCCGGGCCGCCACGTCCGGGGGCGCGGCGACGACCACGACGTCGGGCGTCTCGTCGTCGATGGTCCCGGCCCCGAGGTCACGGGCAAGGGCCGCCGCCGTCGGGGACGGGTCCTGCAGGCTGACCTGCCACCCGGCGGCGCGCAGCGCAAGGCCGATCGACGTGCCGATCAGGCCGGTGCCGACGATCCGGGCTCGGGTCACAGCTGGGCCGCGTCGTAGAGCGAGGACACCTCGGCGCGCGTGAGGGCCCGCATCTTGCCGGCCTTGAGGGTGCCGAGGCCGACCTCGCCGACCTTGATGCGGACGAGGTTGAGCACCGGGTGGCCGACCGCCTCCATCATGCGGCGGACGACGTGCTTGCGGCCCTCGTGCAGGACCACCTCGACGACGGCCTTGCCCGGCGAGGAGTCGACGACCTTGAACGAGTCGACGCGCACGGGACCGTCCTCGAGCTCGACACCGTCGCGCAGCTGCTGCCCCAGGTCGCGCGGCAGCGGGCCGGGGACCTGCGCGAGATAGGTCTTGGTGACGCCGTACGCCGGGTGCTGCAGCCGGTGCGCGAGCTCACCGTCGTTGGTCAGCAGGAGCAGCCCCTCGGTGTCCTGGTCGAGCCGTCCGACGTGGAAGAGCCGCTGCTTGCGGCCCTCGCCGAGGTAGTCGCCGATGTCCACGCGGCCGAGCTCGTCGTGCATGCTCGTCACGACGTTGAGCGGCTTGTTGAACGCCAGGTAGACCTTGCTCTCGTCGAAGATCACCCGGTCGCCGTCCACGTGGACCTGCTGGGTCTCGGGGTCGACGCGCACCCCCATGTCGGTGACGACGTGGCCGTCGACCTGGACGTGCCCCTCGGCGATGAGTCGCTCGCAGGTGCGGCGGCTGCCGACGCCGGCGCTCGCGAGGAGCTTCTGCAGGCGGGTGCCCTCGGGGTTGTGCACGTCGACGTAGGGCTCGGTGGAGCGGGCGCGCTGCGGCTGCTGGGCGGCGCGACGCTGCCCGGCGATGCGCTTGGCCCCGGGGCCCATGCGGCGGGGGGCTCCCGGCGCGCTCGAGCGGCTGGTGCCGCCCGACCCACCTGAGCGGCCGGCGCCACCCGTGCCTCCGGTGCCGCCGCGGCGGCCTCCGCCGGCGGACCCGGATGACCTGTTGGACCTGTTCGGCTGCGGACTCATGTCAGCGCCCCTGTTCTGCGATCTCGTCGAGGATGTCGGTGTCTGGCAGGTACGGCGCCAGGGCCGGCAGCTCGTCCAGGCTCGAGAGGCCCATCCGCTGCAAGAAGTAGGGGGTCGTGCCGTAGAGCACGGCCCCGGTGGTCTCGTCGTGGCCGGTCTCGGTGATCAGGCCACGGGTCATGAGGGTGCGGATCACGCCGTCGACGCTGACGCCGCGGACCGCGCTGACGCGGGCCCGGGACACCGGCTGCCGGTAGGCGATGACCGCCAGGGTCTCCAGGGAGGCCTGGGTGAGCTTGGCGCGCTGCCCGTCGAGCAGGAACTTCTCCACGGCCGGGGCGTACTCCGGGCGGGAGTAGATGCGCCAGCCACCGGCGAAGTCCCGCAGCTGGTAACCACGCGAGCCCTCGTCGTACTCCCGGGCCAGGTCGACGAGCTGCTTGCGCACCTGGTCGAGGGGGACCTCCAGCGCGGCCGCGAGGGTGCTCTCGTCGATCGGCTCCTCCACGACCATGAGGACGGCCTCGAGCGCACCGCGCAGCCCGGCCGGGAAGTCGCGGACGTCAAAGACCTCCTCCTCGACCTGAGGTTGCGGCTCGACGGCCTGCACCTCGACCTGAGCCTCAGACATTCGTCTGCCCTCCTTCGTGGTCCTGACCAGCAGGTATGTCGTTCGCCGCCGCCAGGGCGGCCTCCGCCATGAGGCGCTGCTCCTCGTCGCTGGGGTCCCCGTCGCGCTCGGTCACGGATTCGCCGCCCGCGAGCACGGCGGCGGCCACGTCGGCGGCTGCAGCCATGTCGGCGGCGTCGAACTCCCCCGTGATCTCCACGTCCTCGCGGTCCTCGCCGGTCCACCGCACGTCGAGCTCGCCCAGGGCCTCGGCCTGCTCGAAGGACACGACCGCCTCCTTGAACAGCTCGAGCAGGGACAGGAACCGTGCGACCACGACGAGCGTGGAGTCGGCGTCGGCGACCAGGGACCGGAAGGACATCGTGCCGTGCGAGCGCAGCCGGCCCACGACGATCGACGCCTGCTCGCGCACCGACACCTGAGCGGCGTGCAGGTGGGCCAGGCCCACGGTCGGCGCCTCGCGGGGGGTGAGCGCGCGGGCCGCGATCATGGCCAGCTGCTCCGGCGTGACGGCCATGACCAGCTCGGGCAGCAGCCGGGCGAACTGCGGCTCGAGCCCGGCCTGGCGTGCCGTGATGCGGCCGTGCGTTGACATGCGCTCGGCGAAGGCGCCGGCGATCTGCTTGTAGGCGCGGTACTGCAGGAGCCGGGCGAAGAGCAGGTCACGCGCCTCGATGAGGGCGAGGTCCTCCTCGTCGTCGGGCCCCGAGCTGGGCAGCAGGCGCGCGGCCTTGAGGTCGAGCAGGGTCGCCGCCACGAGCAGGAACTCCGAGGCCTGGGAGAGGTCCCAGTCCTGCCCGCCCTCGTCCGCGGCCTTCTGGGCAGCGCGGATGTGGGCGATGAACTCGTCGGTGACGGTGGCCAGCGCGATCTCGGTGATGTCGAGCTTGTGCTTGCTGATCAGCCCCAGCAGCAGGTCGAACGGCCCGTCGAAGTTGTCCAGGTGCACCTCGAACGGCGTGACCGCCGCTCGTCGGGTGATGACGCCGCCCGGCGTGGCCTCCGCTGCCCGACCTGGCTCGGTCATGACGCTCAGGCGGCACCACCGCGGGCGATGAGCTCCCGCGCCAGCCGGCGGTAGGCCTCGGCGCCGCTGTGCGCGGACGCGTAGGTCGTGATCGGCTCGGCGGCCAGGGTGGCGTCCGGGAACTTCACCGTGCGGCTGATGACGGTGTGGAAGACGGTGTCGCCGAAGTGGTCGACCACCGAGCGAACGACCTCGCGGCTGTGCAGCGTGCGGCCGTCATACATCGTCGCCAGGATCCCGTCGATCTGCAGGCGCGGGTTGAGCCGGTCGATGATCTTCTCGATCGTCTCGACCAGCAGCGCCACGCCGCGCATGGCGAAGAACTCGCACTCCAGCGGGATGACGACGCCGTGCGCCGCTGTCAGCGCGTTGACGGTGAGCAGGCCGAGGGACGGCTGGCAGTCGATGAGGATGACGTCGTAGTCGTCCATCACCGGGCGCAGCACCCGCGCCAGGATCTGCTCGCGCGCGACCTCGCCGACCAGCTGGACCTCGGCGGCGGACAGGTCGATGTTGGCCGGGATGATGTCGACGTTGTCGGTGCGCGTCGGCTGGATGACCTCGCGCACGTCCAGGCCGCGCTCGACGAGCAGGTTGTAGATCGTGGTGTCGAGGTCGTTGGTGCGGATTCCGAAACCCACGGACAGCGCGCCCTGCGGGTCGAAGTCGACCATGAGCACCTTGCGCCCGAGCTCCGCGAGCGCCGCCCCCAGGTTGATGGTGGTGGTCGTCTTGCCGACCCCGCCCTTCTGGTTGCACATGGCGATGACGCGCGCCGGGCCGTGGCTGGTGAGCGGCGGCGGCTCGGGGAAGTCGATCATGGGTCGGCCGGTCGGGCCCATGTTGCCCTCGAACACCCCGTCCGTCCCGGGGAGGACGTCATGACGCGGCGACTCGTAGGCGCTCGGCTGCTGCTGGGTCTGCTCCGGGTGGCTCACCGGTCGATCATCTCCCACGCTGGTGCGGCGGTCTGCGTCGCGCAGATCAGTCACACGTGACCATACCGTGACCACGGTGCGTGATCACACTCCGGTCACGTGGTGACCTGTGCGAGCGCGCCGGCGACCTGCAGGGCGACCTCGTCGACCACCTCGGGTCCGGCGCCGCGACCGACGACGCTGGCGCTGCTGCTCTGCGCAGAACCCGCGCTCGAGCTCCTCCTCGTCCGGCTCGGGCATCGGGTTCTCCGCCTGCCACCGGGCGAGCTCGTCCTCGGTGAGCGGTCGATCGGTGAGCGGGGCGTATGGCGCGGAACCGCGCGGCAGCTGACCGCTCGTCGGCACCATGGGGGCCATCGGCGACCGTCGCCGCAGGTAGCTCTCCGCAGGAGGCAGCGCCCACCACACCAACCACTCGGGCAGCATCACGCCCTCATCCTAGGGATGAGCGCCCTGGTCGCCGCACCCCACCCGCGACCTCAGCGAGCACGAGGGTGGGACTCGGCAAAGACCTCGCGGAGCCGTTGGACGGTGACCTGGGTGTAGATCTGCGTGGTCGTGACGCTCGCGTGCCCCAGCAGCTCCTGCACCACGCGGACGTCGGCGCCGCCGTCGAGCAGGTGGGTGGCGAAGGAGTGCCGCAGCGTGTGCGGTGACAGGTGCTGGTCGAGCCCGGCGCGCTCGGCCGCGACCTGGATGACGGCCCACGCGCTCTGCCGGGACAGCCGGCGACCGCGCTGGTTGAGGAACAGGGCGGGTCCGCCGGATCCCTTGGCGGCGAGCAGGGGGCGGGCGCGCACGACATACGCGCCGATCGCCCCGCGGGCGAAGGACCCGAGCGGGACGAGCCGCTCCTTGCCGCCCTTGCCGAGCAGCCGGACGGCGGCCTCCTCCTCGGGCACGTCGGGCCCTGGCAGGTCGTCGAGGTCGAGCCCCACCGCCTCGGAGATGCGGGCGCCGGTGGCGTAGACGACCTCCAGCAGCGCACGGTCGCGCAGGGACACCGGGGTGTCGCCGACGGAGGCCGCCTCGAGGAGTCGCTCCACCTCGTCGATGCGGATGGCCTTGGGCAGCCGCGTCCCCACGGCGGGTGGCCGCACCTCGCGGGCGGGGTCGACCTGGGTCACGCCCTCGAGCAGCAGGAACCGGTGCAGGCCGCGCACCGCGATCAGGGTGCGGGCGGCCGAGGACGCCGACAGGGCCGTGCGCCCCGGCGCGTCACCCTCGCCCGGCGCCGACGTGCGCAGGTGCGCGAGGAAGGACGCGACGTCCTCCTCGCGCACCTGCGCGATGTCGGTGATGCCGCGCTGCTCCAGGTAGGCCTGGTAGCGGCGCATGTCACGCCCGTAGGACGAGAGCGTGTTGTCGGACACGCCCCGCTCCACGGTCAGGTGGTCGAGCCACCCACGGATGGCGCGCTCCGGCTTCAGCGCAGCACCTCGTCGACCGGCGTGCACTCCAGGTCGAAGGCCTCCGCCACGCCGGGGAAGGTCACGCGGCCGTCGTAGGTGTTGAGCCCCAGCGCGAGCGCGTGGTCGGCCTCGAGCGCCGCGCGCCAGCCCTTGTCGGCGAGCGCCACGGCATACGGCAGGGTCGCGTTGGTGAGGGCGTAGGTGGAGGTGTTGGCCACCGAGCCCGGCATGTTGGCGACGCAGTACATCGTCGAGCCGTGCACCTGGTAGACGGGGTCCGCGTGGGTCGTGGGCCGCGAGTCCTCGAAGCAGCCGCCCTGGTCGATGGCGATGTCGACGAGCACCGAGCCGGGGCGCATCTGCGACACGAGCTCGTTGGTGACGAGCTTGGGGGCCTTGGCGCCGGGCACGAGGACCGCGCCGATGACCAGGTCGGCCGCCCGCACGGCCTGGGCGACCTCGAGCGCGTTGGAGGTCACCGTGTTGAGGTGGCCCTGATAGATCGCGTCGAGGTAGCGCAGCCGGGCGATGTTGATGTCGAGCAGCTTGACGCGGGCGTGCATGCCCACGGCGATCTGCGCGGCGTTGAGGCCGGCCACGCCGGCGCCGAGGACGACGACGTTGGCGCCCTGCACGCCGGGCACGCCGCCCATGAGGACGCCGCGTCCGCCGTTGGTCCTCATGAGGTAGTACGCGCCGACCTGCGCGGCCAGGCGGCCCGCGACCTCGGACATGGGGGCCAGCAGCGGCAGCGAGCGGTCGGGGAGCTGGACGGTCTCGTAGGCGATGCCCGTGACCTTGCGCTTCATGAGCTCCTCGGTCAGCGGCCGGTCCGCCGCGAGGTGCAGGTAGGTGAAGAGGGTCTGGCCCTCGCGCATGCGGTGGTACTCGGCCTCGATCGGCTCCTTGACCTTGAGGATCATGTCGGCCTGCGCCCACACCTCGTCGGCCGAGTCGATGATGGTGGCCCCGGCCGACGTGTAGTCCTCGTCGGTGATGGACGACCCTGCGCCCGCGGACTTCTCGACGACCACCTCGTGACCGTGAGCGACCAGCTCGTGCACACCCGAGGGGGTGATCGCCACACGGAACTCGTTGTTCTTGATCTCGCGGGGGATGCCAACCAACATGTGCTCTCTCCTGTCCACGCCGGGGACGCCGTCGGCCCCGTGCTCGACCGGCTCCGGAGGGATCGCCCCCGTCGCCCGACACTCGCGAGTCTAGCCACGGGGGTGTCGCCCCCTCCTGCGGGGTGGGGTCCCGGTGACACTGGGCCCATGACGCTGTATGCCGCCGCCCCGGCCCGACGACTCCGACAGGTCCTGGGCGACCTGCTGCTGATCGGGTGGATCGCCTCGTGGGTGTGGGTCGGGCGCCTGGTGCAGGACACGGTGGTCCGCCTCGCCGACCCCGTCGTGGGGATCCAATCACGGGCGAGTGACCTCGGTCGCACCATGCGCGACGCCAGCTCGTCGGTCGGTGACCTGCCGATGGTGGGCGACACGCTCAAGGTGCCGTTCGACAAGGCGTCGGGCACCGGCGACGGCATCGCGCGGTCGTCGGGCGACCTGGTCGCGCAGATCCAGCAGATCGGCTGGCTGCTGGGCCTGCTCACGGCGGCCGTCCCGATCCTCCTCGTCACCTTGTGGTGGGTGTCACGGCGCGTGGCGTTCGTGCGGGCGGCGACGGCCGCGCAGCGCTACGTCGACTCCGAGGCCGACCTGGACCTGTTCGCGCTGCGCGCCATGGCCCGTCAGCCCCTCGAGCGCCTGACCCGCATCTCGCCCGACCCGGTCGGCGCCTGGCGCCGCGGCGACCCCGAGGTCGTGCACGCCCTGGCGCTGATGGAGCTGCGCGAGCAGGGCCTGCGACCCCCGCCTCCGCGCGCCGCCTCCCCGCGCTGAGCCCCAGGACCCCGCCGACCGGTCACGTCCCGGCACCCACCCCCGCCCGTCCCTGACCAGTCGGTGGACGGGCGGCGGCCGTGGCGCGTGCCGCGAGCACGGCCATGGCGTCCACGAGCTCCGGTGGCGAGACGACCTCCACCGCGTCGGCGAGCGCGAGGACGTGCCACGCCGCCCCCATCAGGTCGTCGGTGCCCGCGGTGAGGACGCAGCGGTCGGGCCCGTCCTCGGTCACGACGCCGATGGTCGGGGGCACCTGGTCGCGCACCGCGTCCGCCGGGGCGGACAGGCGGACGACGATCGTATGGCGCTGCCCGCGCGTCCCCAGGGCCTGGCGGACGTGCTCGGCCGGGTCGGGGCACGGCCGGGGCGTGAAGCGCCAGGTGGTGACGTGGACGTCCGAGGTCCGGTCCACGCGAAAGACCCGCCATTCGTCGCGATCCAGGTCCCACGCCAGGAGGTACCACCGTCGCCCCGCCACCACGAGGTGGTAGGGCTCGACGCGTCGCTCGCCCGTCTCGCCGCCACGCTTGACGTAGCCGAAGCGCACCTGCACGCGTCCGCGCGCCGCGGTGGCCAGGTCGGTGACGGCGCCCACGTCGACCCGCGCTCCCCCGCGCGCCAGCGCCACGGTCGTCTCCTGCACCGCGGCCACCCGCTCGCGCAGCGGCGCGGGCATCACCTGCTCCAGCTTGCCCAGCGCCCGGACGGAGGCGTCGCCGATGCCCTCGACCGTGGCCTGCGTGGCCAGGCGCAGGGACACCGCGAGCGCCACGGCCTCGTCGTCGTCCAGCAGCAGCGGGGGCAGCTCGCGTCCCGTCACGAGGCGGTAGCCGCCACCGGTCCCCGCCGCCGACTCGACGCGATAGCCCAGGTCGCGCAGGCGCTGCATGTCACGGCGCAGCGTCCGGTCGGTGACGTGCAGGTCGGCGACCAGGTCGGGGCCGGCCCACACGGGCCTGGACTGGAGCAGTGAGAGCAGGCGCAGCGCCCGCGCGGTGGTGTCCGCCATACGTCCCATCCTGCCGGACACTGCGGACAGAAGGTGTCCGCAAGGGGCGCGACAGTGAAGCCATGAACACGACACGGACCACATCGCCGCTCGACTGGGCCGCTCAGCTCGACGAGCAGCTGCACTGGCACTGGACGCACCAGCTGCGCGCCAGGCTCGACGGGCTCACCGACGACGAGTACCTCTGGGAGCCGGCCCAGCCCGCCTGGACCATCCACCCGGGCGAGCCGACCACCATCGACTTCGCCTATCCCGAGCCGGTGCCCGCCCCGGTCACGACCATCGCGTGGCGGCTGGCCCACGTCATCGTGGGGGTCCTCGCCATGCGCAACCACGGCCACTTCGGCGGACCGCCCGCCGACTACCAGTCGTGGACCTATGCGACGACGGCCGACGGGGCGCTGGCCCAGCTGGACGACGCCTACGACGCCTGGCGCGCCGGGACCACCGCCCTCTCCCCCGACGACCTCGCCGCACCCTGCGGTCCCACCGAGGGCCCGTATGCCGACCTGCCACTCGCCGCCCTGGTCCTCCACATCAACCGGGAGGTCATCCACCACGGCGCCGAGATGGCGCTGCTGCGAGACCTCTATGCCCGCCGAGACATCCTGACCGGCAAGGGGATCCGCTGATGTACGCACCCACCACCGACCCCGAGCTCGCGATGCTGGCGGGCTACGCCGACTCCCAGGTCGACGCGCTGCGCGCCTCGCTGCGTGGCCTCACCCACGAGCAGGCAGCCGATCACCCCGCCCGCAGCCGGCTGAGCCTCGGCGGGCTCGTGCGGCACACCACCTGGGTGCTGCGCCAGCACGCCGGGTCGGGACGACCGGGCGACTTCTCCGAGGAGGGTGTCGCCGCGTTCATGGACACCTTCGCCTTCGACGACCGGCACACGGTCGACGGCGTCCTCGCCGAGCTGGACGCCGCCCGCGCCGACTGCCGGGCCCGCACCCTGGCCTCCGACCCGGACGAGGAGTCCCTGCAGCCCCCGGCACCGTGGAACGGCCTCCCGGCGATGACGGCCACCCGACGCTACGAGATGCTGCACCTGGTCGAGGAGCTGGCGCGGCACGCGGGCCACGCCGACATCCTCCGCGAGCAGCTCGACGGCGCGCTCGTGCCCGACCTCGAGGCAGCCGAGGCAGGACGGTCGGTGTGGGAGCCGGCCGTCACCTGACCGCCGGAGCATGGACCGGGGGCGGCGTCGATCGGGCGAGGTCGCGAAGGCGATGTCGATCGGGCGAGATCGCTCAGGCGAGGTCGCTCAGGCGAGCTCGGCGTCGTCCTCGCGCGGCCGGTAGCGCCGCCCCACCACCATCCGCCCCACCACCAGGCCGACCAGCAGCAGGTAGGTCCCCAGCAGCACGGGGACGCTCCATCCGGGCGTCTCGCCGCCGGGGCGGTGCGCGGCGATCCCGATCTGCACGTCGACGGCCGTCAGCAGCCCGACGGTCGCCGCGACGAGCAGCACTAGGTCCTCGCGCACCAGCCGCTCGAACCTCACCAGCCGGCGCGGCCGCTCGAGCCACCACTGCTTGTGGGGCACATTGATCCCGTCGGGCCACACGAGGGCGAGTCGCGAGAGCCAGACCATCGGGTAGGCGAGGGCCAGCGGCAGGAGCACCGACATCGCCAGCGCCGTGCCGCGGCTCGACCAGTCGTCGGGGACCGTGCTGCCCGACCAGTGCGTCGGTACGCGCTCGGGCAGCGTCGCGACCAGCCACACCAGGGTCGTCAGCCAGGCGAGGGTCGCCACCGCGATCGCGAGCCGCGGTCCCCACGACGCCGGTTCGCGGGGCAGGTCCCGCGCCTCGCGGGCGACGTCCTTGCGCGCAGCCTCCCGCTGCTGCCACGTCTCCCCGGTCTGCGTCATACGGCCAATGTATGACGACCCACCCAACCCGGCGTCGCGGCAGCCGCCCCGGACCACCTGCATCCCACCTCGGGATGCAGGCGCGGTAGGATGACGCCATGTCCTATCAGATCGCCGTCCGCCTGCCGGACGAGATGGTGACCTACCTCGACCGGGCCGTGGCCGCCGGCGAGGTGCCGAGCCGGGCCGCGCTGGTCGCCGTGGCGATCGAGCGCGAGATGCGTCACCGGGCCGCCGTCCGCGACGCGGCGATCCTCGCCGAGCACGGCGCGGGCGACGATCTCGACGACCTCGTGACGTGGTCCGCGTCCTCCCTCGACCTGGACCGCTGACGGTTGTGCGGGAGATCTGTCTGGCGCGCGCCGACAAGACTCGGCCCGTGCTCGTCCTCACGCGCGAGGCCGCCCGAGGCGCCATGACCAAGGTGACCGTCGCCCCCATCACCTCCACCGTCAAGGGCCTGAGCAGCGAGGTCCCGGTGGGTCGCGCCAACGGGCTGGACCACGCGGGCGCCGTGTCCCTCGACAACGTGGTGACCATCCCTGCGTCACTGCTCGGACGCACGCTCGGATTCCTCACCGACGACCAGGAGCATCAGCTCGCGCGAGCGATCGTGCTCGCCTACGACCTCGACGTCCCCCTTCTCGGCTGACGCCACCCCCGCCCATCGACCGCGCTACACCACTATCGGGGACTCAACTCGCGCCCCGACCTCCGCGCCCAAAGGTGCCCCGTCGGGGCAGGCAGAGCCCTGACGACGTCGCTTTAATCGATCGACGCGCCCCGACAGGGCACTTCCCGTCGGCTAGCCGCCGTAGGCTCAACCCGACGCACCCCGACAGGTCACGTCCCGTCGGGTCGCGGCCTCGGGCTCAACCCGACCCGGCCCGGCAGGTCACTACCTGTCGGCTGGCGGCCTCGGGCTCAACCCGACCCGCCCCGGCAGGTCACTACCTGTCGGCTGGCGGCCTCGGGCTCAACCCGACCCGCTCCGACAGGTCACGTCCCGTCGCCCAGCGGCCTCGGGCTCACCCGGGCGCGCCCCGACAGGTCACTTCCCGTCGGCTAGCCGCCGCGGCTCAACCCGACCCGCCCCGACAGGTCACATCCCGTCGGCTGGCGGACTCGGGCCCGACCCGACCCGCCCCGACAGGTCACATCCCGTCGCCCAGCGGCCTCGGGCTCACCCGGGCGCGCCCCGACAGGTCACTTCCCGTCGCCCAGCGGCCTCGGGCTCACCCGGGCGCGCCCCGACAGGTCACGTCCCGTCGGCTAGGGCGTGTCTCCC
>NZ_DLOE01000024.1:0-8095 GCF_002479615.1 Arsenicicoccus sp. UBA7492
TTGACTCCCCTTAGGAACTCATCGACCCGCCTTAGTCCTCCAGGCTGATGTTCCCAAGGCCGGTCGATGTGTCGAAGCCGGGTCGATCTGCCGGACCCGGGCTGGTGTGACTACCTCAGGTCGTCACATCGGCCTGGCGTGCCAACCCGGGCGGATGTGCCTACCTGAGGGAGGTCCTGGAGCCGGGAAGTGGTCGTATGGCGACGCACAGCGACCGGAGTGGTGCAGGCAGGTGGCGTAGTTACTCACGGGTAGTGGGACGGTGGGCGGGCCGATAGCGTCACGACGCACCGTGCCCGTGGGCGCTGCAGGCCAGCGCTCCGCCCTCCACCCCGGGAGATCGCAGCCATGACGCACCGCCTCAGCCGCCCTCGCGCCGACGTCGTCGTCGGGGTCCTCGTCGCCGTCGCCCTCGGGGCCGCCGGGTGCAGCACCGAGAAGGCCGCCGCCGGTGGCTCGGAGGAGGCCCTGCAGAACGCCTTCACCGCCTCCGAGGCCGCGCTGCGCAAGCTCGAGAAGCTCCCTGTCGACGGGCCGGTGGCCTCGGCGGACTTCCTCACCCCGGAGTATCTCGAGCAGCACAACGCCATGAGCCGCAGCATCGAGGCCGGCGGCAACCGGATGGTCGGCCAGCGCAGGTTCGAGTCGATCAAGCGCGTGCAGTACTCCATCTGGCCCCGGCCGGTGACCTCCATGCGCGTGTGCAGCGTCGGTGACGTCCGCATGCTCGACGAGAAGGGCAAGGACGTCACCGTGGGGCTCGACCGTAAGCCGAAGCCCAGGGGGCAGAGCCGCGAGGCGATCGTCTACGACCTGGAGTCGCGCGACGAGGGCAAGACCTTCCTCGTCAAGGGGGCGCTCCCGGACGGGACGTGCTGACGACCGCCTCGGGCCCTGCCGTCAGACGTCGGCGTCCTCGTGGACGTCGTTGGGCGCGAACCACTGGCCGGGCGCGTGACCCGGGCGAAGGCGCCACACCTCGCCGGGGACGTCGTCCGGCATGTAGGGGTTGTCGTCGAGGTCGAAGCCCGCGTTGACCGGGTCCGGGTTGGACTCGAGGTCGCGCAGCGCGGCGATCGCGTGCTTGCCGAGCGCCATGAGGGCGACCAGGTTGAGCACCGCCATGAAGGTCATGGCCAGGTCCGCCAGGTCCCACACGAAGGCCAGGCTCTGCAGCGCGCCCCAGGCCACGGCACCGATGGTGAGCAGTCGGATTGCGAACGCGCCGACCTTGCCGCCACGCATGAAGTCCATGTTGACCTCGGCGTAGGTCTCGTTGCCGATGACCGAGCTGAACGCGAAGACGAAGATCAGGAAGGCCATGACAGGGGCGACCCACGAGCCGAGCTCGCTGGCCAGGGCGGTCTGCGTGAGCGTCGCCGCCTGGTCGCGCGTGGTGACCCCGGGCGTGTAGACCTCGGGGCCGGCCAGCAGGATCATCACGGCGGTCGAGGTGCAGACGATGATCGTGTCGATGAAGACACCGAGCGCCTGGACCATGCCCTGGTGGGCGGGGTGCGAGGTGGTGGCGGCGGCCGCGGCGTTCGGGGCCGAGCCCATGCCCGCCTCGTTGGAGAACATCCCGCGCTTCACGCCGTTGAGCATCGCCGCGACGATGCCGCCGGCGGTGCCGGCCAGCGCCTGGTCGAGGCCGAAGGCGCCCTTGAAGATGTCGCCGATGGCGTCGGGGACCTCGCCGATGCGCAGCACCAGCACGGTGAGGGCGAGCAGGAAGTAGGCGAGCGCCATCAGCGGCGCCATGTACTCCGTCACGCGGGCGACGGACTTGAGCCCGCCGAGGACGATGGCCGCGGTGATGACGACCAGGACGATCGCGGTGATCCAGGTGGGGATGCCCCACGTGCCCTCGACGACGCCGGCGATCGTGTTGGCCTGCACCATGTTGAACGCCAGGCCGAAGGTGAAGATCAGGCAGATGGCGAAGGCGATGCCCATCGGGCGGGACTTCAGCCCGCGCTGCATGTAGTAGGCCGGGCCGCCGCGGAAGGTGCCGTCGGTGTGGGGCACCTTGTAGAGCTGGGCGAGCGTCGCCTCGACGAACGCGGTGGCCATGCCAAGGAAGGCCATGACCCACATCCAGAAGATCGCGCCCGGACCACCCAGCGCGAGGGCGATGGCCACGCCGACGATGTTGCCGGTGCCGACGCGGGACGCCAGCGAGATGCAGAAGGCCTGAAAGCTGGAGATGCCCTCCCCGCCGCCGCTGCGCGAGCCGATGGCCACCTTGACCATCGTCCCGAAGCGGCGGAACTGGGCGCCCTTGCTCCACAGGGTGAAGAGGATGCCGGCGGCCGCCAGCAGGACGATCAGCAGCCAGGTCAGCTTGTCGTTGGCGACGAGGATGCCGTCGTGGATCGCGTTCATGGGGGTCCGTTCGTGCGAGATCGGGGCCGCCGTGGTGATGACGGGCGGTCGCGGGCGCGACGTCGGCACACACTATGCAACGACGCGCATATCGTCTCGTCCGGGGTGGGACCTGAGGCTGAGCGTGTCCTGACCGTGACCTGACGCCAAGCGGCCGGTATGCCGGAGCGCCCGCAGCCTGGGCCGGTGCGGGTAAGGCGGCGGGCAGCGGGCGCAGGGCGGCGTTCAGCTGCGCAGCGGGGTGGGGGTGGAGTCGTCCCGACCCTCGGTGGGCGCGTCGGTGGGCTGGTCCTTGCGGCGCCCGACGAGGGGCAGCCCGGCAAAGACGCAGCCGACGGCCACGGCGATGGCCAGCAGGCTCCAGTTGTCCGTGGTCATCGCCAGGACGACACCGATGGCCGTTGCGAGGGCGATCGTCATGGCGTTCTGCTTGGTGGTCTTGCTGGTGGTCTTGGTCGGCGTGTTGTCCATGACTCGAACCTAGGGCCCCACCCTGGGCGGGGGATCCGTCTCGCGGACGAGATCCGTGGGACGGCTCCCCCGCAGGGTGGAGAGGTCAGCGGGCAGGGGTGATGCGGCCGCGGCACTCGCCGAGGCCGATGCGGCGGCTGTCGCGCCCGCGTGCGGTGGCCGTCAGCACGATCTCGTCGCCGTCCTCGAGGAACGACCTCGTGGAGCCGTCGGACAAGGTGATCGGGTCGCGCCCGCCCCAGGTCATCTCGATGAGGGCGCCGCGCTGGTCGACCTCCTTGCCCGAGATGGTGCCGGAGGCGTAGAAGTCCCCGGTGCGCACGGAGGCGCGGTTGATGGTGGTGTGGGCGAGCATCTGCGCACCGGTCCAGTACATCTGGGCGTACGGCGGGCGGGAGACGACCTCGCCGTTGAGCTGCACCTCGATGTCGATGTCGAGGCCCCAGGGCTGGTCGGGGACGTCCTTGAGGTAGTCCTGCAGCGGCACGTCGCGCGCTGGCGGCTCGATGCGAGCGTACTTCAGGGCCGCGAGCGGCAGCACCCAGCCGCTGATCGACGTGGCGAAGGACTTGCCGAGGAAGGGACCGAGGGGGACGTACTCCCACGCCTGGATGTCGCGGGCGGACCAGTCGTTGGTAAGGGTCACGCCGAAGACGTGCTGGTCGAACTCGCTCACGGCGACGGAGGATCCGCGCTCTGACCCCACGCCGACGACGAAGCCCAGCTCGGCCTCGATGTCGAGGCGGATCGACGGGCCGAAGACGACGTCGCCGTCGGGCGTCCGCCGCTGGCCCTGCGGCCGTGGTATGTCCGAGCCCGACACGATCACCGTCTGCGAGCGGCCGTGGTAGCCGATCGGCAGGTGCTTCCAGTTGGGCGTGAGGGGCTCGGAGTCGGGGCGAAAGATCCGGCCGATGTTGGACGCGTGGTTCTCGGAGGCATAGAAGTCGACGTAGTCGCCGACGGTGAACGGCATCAGCATCGTGACGCCCTCCAGGTCGACGAGGTACTTCTCGACGACGGGTCGGTGGGCCTCGTCGGACAGCCACGTCTGGATGTCGGCGCGCAGCCGCTCCCACGCCTCCGGTCCCGCTGCGAGCAGGACGTCGAGGTTGCCCTCCTCGACGACGTCGGACCACTCGCCGGGCAGCTCGGTCACGGCCTCCGTGAGGTCGAGGGCCTGGTCACCGATGCGCACCCCGAGGTGCGCGAAGTCGTCGCCGGTGTCCATCGAGCCGTAGGGGAGGGCGTCGAGGCCGAACGGGCTGTCCTGCGGGATGTCGACCCAGGTGGTCGTCACGTGAGCTCCTTCGTGGTGGCTGAGGTGGCTGAGGTGGCTGAGGTGGCTGAGGTGGCTGTGGTGGTTCGGTGCGGGTGGCGGAGGTCAGGCGGGGGTGCCGGGTCGGCGTGGTGCGGCTACGGGTCTGGGCGTGGCTGCGGATGCGGGGGAGGCTACTGCTGCTGGTCGACCTGCTGGGTGGGGTCGCGCAGCTCGAGCACCTCGACGGGCGAGGTGAGGCCGAGGGCCGCGAGGTCCTCGACCGGTGCGCCGGTGCTGCAGGAGCCGTAGGCCACGAGCCCCGCCCGCACGCGTCGCTGCGCGTCCTCGTCCGCGGCGAGCGCCTCGGCCGCGAGGGCGTCGGCGTCGGTGCTGCCGAGCGCCTCGGCGACCTGGGCGGAGTCGGCGCCGGCCTGGGCGCGCAGCAGCGCGACGAGGATGTTGACCACCCCGTGATGCTCGAACCCCGTCTGCTCGTCGGTGTAGCGCAGCGCGTGGTGCAGGCCTGCCGTGCACTTGAAGCGCGCCCCGAGCTCGGCTGCGGCACCGAGGAAGTCGGCGAGCTGGTCGATGCTCGGGAACAGGTCGGGGGTCACGCCGCCGCACCGGACCTTGGCGCCGAGACCCGCCTCGTGGACCGCGGTCAGCGCAGCGCGCGTCTCGCCGTCGTCGGCCTGGGCGAGGGGGATCTCGACGTAGGTCGACACCGCGTCGGGCAGGGCGCTGGCCGCCGTCACGACCGCGCCCATCGCCGCGTCGAGCGGCTGGTCCAGGGGCAGCCGCAGCTCGACGGCACCGAGCTGCAGGCGCGGGTCGCCGACCAGGGAGGTCGCGAGCCCCGGCAGGGAGGCGAGGGGCTGGTCGAGGACCACGCCGACGTCGACGGTCTCCCCCTCGCGCAGCGCCTGGCGCAGCTCGTCGAGCCGGCTCGCGGGGCACAGGAACCGGCCGGTGTGCACCGGGTGGGCGGTGTCCAGGTCGGCCCGGTGGCGGGCGACGGCGTCGTCCATCGCGAGGGCGGTGGGCGGGAACAGGCCGGCGTCGTCGAGCAGCGCCGCGACGAGCGGCTGGGTCGCGAGCGGTGCGGGGGCCCCGGGTGCGTCGGTTGCGTCCGTCATACGGCCGATCATCCCTGACCCAGCCGGCGCCCGCCCGACCAGCTGTAGGGGTAGCGGTCGTCTTCGGTCGCCAGCGCGGCCTCGCCGAGGTCGAGCGGGCGGAAGGTGTCGACCATGACGGCCAGCTCGTCGAAGAACTCGGCCCCGATCGAGCGCTCGTAGGCCCCGGGCTGCGGGCCGTGCGCGTGACCGGCCGGGTGCAGCGAGATCGAGCCCTGCCCGATCCCGGAGCCCTTGCGCGCCTCGTAGTCGCCGCCGCAGTAGAACATGACCTCGTCGCTGTCGACGTTGGAGTGGTAGTAGGGCACGGGGATCGCGAGCGGGTGGTAGTCGACCTTGCGGGGCACGAAGTTGCAGATGACCAGGTTGTTGGCCTCCCACACCTGGTGGGCGGGCGGCGGCTGGTGCACGCGACCGGTGATGGGCTCGTAGTCGGCCAGGTTGAAGACGTAGGGGTAGAGGCAGCCGTCCCAGCCGATCACGTCGAAGGGGTGCTGGGGCTGGACGTGGATCGTGCCGTCGATGCCGGACGGCCCCCGCCCGCGGTGCTTGATGTAGACCTCGACGTCCTGCTCGTCGACCATCACCGGGTCGCTGACGTGCCGGAAGTCGCGCTCGCAGTAGGGGGCGTGCTCGAGCAGCTGCCCGTGCTTGGACAGGTAGCCGCGCGGCGGGTTGATGTGGCTGTTGGCCTCGATGGCGTAGACGCGGACCGGCTCGTCGCCCGTCGGCACCCAGCGGTGGATGGTCGCGCGCGGGATGATCACGTAGTCGCCCTCGTGCACGTCGACGTGCCCGAGCTGGGTCTGCACGGTGGCCGTCCCGGACTCGACGTAGCAGCACTCGTCGCCGATGGCGTTCTTGTAGAGCGGGCTGGGCTCGGTCGCCGCGACATAGCTGATCCGGACGTCGCCGTTGCCAAGGAGCAGGCGTCGGTGGCGGACGGCGTCGAGGCCCTGGCCCTCGGCCTCGGCGGGCAGGTCGTGGGTCTTGAGGTGGCGCGGCAGCAGGGGGTCGTTGGGCGTGAGCGTCTGGTCCGGCAGCTCCCAGGGACGCACGTCGACGATCGCGCTGGGGATGTTGCGGTGGTAGAGCAGGCTCGAGTCCGAGCTGAAGCCCTCCTCACCCATGAGCTCCTCGTAGTAGAGGTCGCCCTCGGGGGTGCGGTGCTGCGTGTGGCGCTTGGGCGGGATGCTGCCCGCGCTGCGGTAGTGAGGCATGACGTCTCGTCTCTCGCGCAACTGATACATCGGTGTACTATCTGGACTATAGCGGATGGGTCCGACAGGCACCAGGGGGCGCGATGAGCGAGCTGGACTTCTGGTCCTTCGTGCGCGAGGCACGCGACCGCCTCACGGACGCCGGCTACGCCGACCCCGGGGCCACCGAGCTGCTCCTCACGCTCAACCGCGCGTCCGGGATCGTCACCTACGACCTCGAGTCCTCGATCCACCGCCCCGCGGGCCGGTCCTGGTCGGCCTTCCGGATCCTCTACGTCCTGTGGCTGGCCGGCGCGATGGAGCCCAAGCGCGTCGCCGAGCTGACCGGCCTCACCCGCGCGGCGGTCTCCAACCTCACCGGCGGCCTGGTCGACGACGGGCTCGTATGCCGCGAGCCCGCCCCCCACGACGGCCGCTCCGTCCGGCTCGGGCTGACGCCACGCGGGGTGGAGGAGATCCGCACCCTGTTCGCCGCGCAGCACGAGCGGGAGCAGGCCTGGGCCGCGGCGCTGAGCCCCGCCGAGCAGCACGTGCTGGTCACCTTGCTGGACAAGCTCGTCGGGGCCCGCGACGACGTCGCGCCCCGCCTGCGCCACTGACGCGTCCCGCGCCGGTCCGCACGGATGCGGCAGACTCGGGGGCATGGCCTGGACCGAGCACGTCATCTGGTGGCACGTCTATCCCCTGGGCGCCGTGGGCGCGCCCATCAGGGAGCCGTATGACGAGAGCGTGGTCGCCCACCCGCTCGAGCGGCTCGACGGGTGGCTGGACTACGCGATCTCGCTGGGCGCCAACGGGCTCCAGCTGGGGCCGGTGTTCGCCTCCACGACCCACGGCTACGACACGACGGACCACCTGCGCATCGACCCGCGCCTCGGCGACGACGGCGACTTCGACGAGCTCGTCAAGCGAGCGCACGACCGGGGCCTGCGGGTCATGCTCGACGGCGTCTTCAACCACGTCGGGCTCGAGGACCCGCTCTACCAGCAGGCCCTCGGCGAGGGTCGGGAGTCGCACGCGGCTCGGCACTTCCGCATCGACTGGGACGCCGACGGCGGGCCCCGCCCGGACGTCTTCGAGGGGCACGGGTCCCTCGTCGCGCTCGACCACACCCGCGACGAGGTCGTCGATCTGGTCGTCGAGGTCATGCTGCACTGGCTGCGTCGGGGCATCGACGGGTGGCGGCTGGACGCGGCCTACGCCGTCGACCCGGCGTTCTGGGCGCGGGTGCTGCCGCGCGTGCGGGCGGAGTTCCCGGAGGCGACCTTCGTCGGGGAGGTGATCCACGGCGACTACGCCGCGATCGTGCGTGAGTCGACGCTGGACTCCGTCACGCAGTACGAGCTGTGGAAGGCCCTCTGGTCCTCGCTCGACGACAAGAACTTCTACGAGCTCTCCCACGCCCTCGAGCGGCACGGCGCCCTGCTCGACACGTTCGTGCCGATGACCTTCGTCGGCAACCACGACGTCACCCGCATCGCCTCGCGGGTGGGTCCGGCCGCGACGGTGCTCGCGGTGGCCTGCCTCATGACGGTGGGCGGGACGCCCTCGCTCTACTACGGTGACGAGCAGGCCTTCGAGGGCGTCAAGGAGGACCGCGAGGGCGGCGACGACGCCGTCCG
>NZ_DLOE01000024.1:8238-31471 GCF_002479615.1 Arsenicicoccus sp. UBA7492
GACCCCGCTGCCGTCATACGGGTCACGCTCGACGTATCGGGCGAGCCGCGGGTGCAGGTCGAGGCGTCCGGCGTGACCGCCTTCACCTGGCCCGCCGGCTGACCACCCGCTCCCGGCGCGTCCGCGGCCACCCCACGCGGCCGTCAGGCTCTGTGGACGTCTTGGGCCTGAGCCCAGGAGGCAGCGGACGCCGTCAGAGGTGCTTGTCGGCCGTGACCTGCACGAGGTGGACGGGGTTGCCGTCGGGGTCTGCTACCCAGGCCACGCGGGTCCGCCCACCCTGGAAGGGATGCGGCTCGGACAGCAGCGGAGCGCCTCCCGCGGTCAGCCGGACGACCTCGCCGTCGACGTCGTCGCAATAGAGCACGATCTCCACGGGCCGACCGCCGAGCTGTGGGTCCAGACCGTGGTCCTCCCGGGCGGCGGTGACGGTGGAGATCCCGATCGTGAACCTGTCCAGCGTCAGCTCCACGTGCACGGGGTCTCCGTGGGAGGGGGTGCGAAAGGTCACGTGGAAGTCGAGCCCCTCGTAGAACGAGGAGAGGCGGGGGAGATCGTCGGTGTACAGCGTGATCATCGGCGTCCGGTACATGGCCTCGACCGTAGTGGAGCGGGAAGGGCGGACGGGTGGGCGAGCCCGACCGGATCACGTGGGTACCGCCGGACGCCCAGATGAGTGGGCAGAGATAGGCCTCCCAGGCGCATTCGTGGTGCCACTCTCGCCCTCTCACGGGCGCCCGGTCGCAGAGCGCGCACGGCTGCGAGGATGGCTGCACCGACGAGAGGAGCACCACATGAGCGACCCGACCGACGGCCACGTCGAGCAGGGGGACGGCCCGGACCGGCGGCCCGGCACCACCGACGGCACGTCGACGCTGGTCGAGGAGGTGTGGGGGCGGTCGTCGTCGCGCGGCGGACGACCCGGCGCGACCGCCGTGATCGACAACGAGAGCACCAAGGTCGTGGCCTTCGAGTTCGCCGAGGGTGACGAGCTCAAGGAGCACGCGGCGCGCCACCCCGTCCTGATCCAGGTCGTGCGGGGGCGCGTGAGCTTCGAGCTGCCCGACCGCACCGTCGAGCTCGCCCCCGGGGCGCTGCTGCACCTGACGCCGATGCTGCGGCACGCGGTGCGGGCGCTGGAGCCCACGACGCTGACGGTGACGATGCTCCTGCCGCACGCCTGAGGCAAACGGCGGCGTCGACCGCAAGCGCGTCAGCGGCGCAGGACGCGACGGACGGCCGCGCCGACCTCGGCCGGGGTGGTGACGATCGCGGCGATGTGCGCATCGGGCCGTATGACGACCGCCTGCCGCCCGTGGAGGTGCAGCGACGCGGCGACCACGCCCTCGGGGTCGACCTCGTCCAGCGTGACCACCGTGACGCCGCACCGCATCCCGTCGACGGCGTCCTTGCAGGCGCCCAGGTCGAGGTCGGAGCCGACGAGCACGACCAGGCCGCGGCGCGCCAGCTCGCGCAGCCGGTGCACACCGCCCGGACCGGCGATGGGGACGTCCGGCACGAGCACGCCGGGCACGGGCTCGGGGTCCTCGCCCTTGGGCGGGCGTCCGGGCCACGGGCGATCGGCAGCGGGCGTGGTGAGCTCGGAGTCGACGTACCAGAATGGCTCGGACAGCCGACCCGAGTCCACCTGGCCGCGGGCCTCGGGGTTGAGCACGGCGTTCTCGAGGATGTCGACGCGGCGGGCGTGCTCCTCGGGGGTCTGCGGCACGAGGAAGGCCATGGTGCGCGACGTGACCTCGAGGTTCTCCGCGGCGGCGGCGTGCCGCTCGCAGTGATAGCTGTCGAGCAGGGACTCGTCGGCCCACCCGTGCAGGACGAAGGCGAGCTTCCAGGCGGCGTTCTCGGCATCGAGGACCCCGGAGTTGAGGCCGCGCGCACCGAACGGCGACACCAGGTGCGCCGCGTCGCCGGCCACCAGCACGCGCCCCACGCGCATCCGGTCGACCTGACGAGCGTGGAAGCGGTAGAGCGACTTCCACACGATCTCGTAGTCGCTGTCCGTCCCGATGATCTGCCGGATCCGTCGGTCCAGCCCGCCGCTCGCCTCGTCCTGCTCCAGCGAGAAGTCCGGCGGCACCTGCCAGTCGATGCGGTAGGTCGAGTCGGGGCACGGGTGGATGAGGACCTGACGACCGGGGTTCCACGCGGGGTCGAAGTAGAACCGCCGCTCCTGCTCCCAGCCCGGCAGGGACGCGCGGATGTCGCAGATCAGGAACTGGTCGTCGAAGGTCAGGCCGTCGAAGGTCAGACCCATCAGGTCGCGGATCGGGCCGCCCTTGGAGCCGGGCGCCGCGACGGCATACGACCCCGTGAGATCGACGGTGCCGGAAGGGGTCTGGCAGGTCATCGTCACCTTGTCGGCGTCCTGGCGCAGGCCGGTGACCCGGTGCCCCCAGGCACAGGTGATCAGCGCGGAGCGGGCGATCTGCTGGTCGAGCAGCTCCTCCGTGCGGGTCTGGCTGATGTTGACGAACGGCGGGAACGGCGACCGCCCCTTGTCCACGAAGCCCTGGCAGAACAGCTCGGTGTCGCGATAGAAGGTGCGCGCCCGCGTCCAGGTCAGCCCTTGGTCGGCCACCTGACGGCCCGCGCCGACGTGGTCCCACACGTCCAGCACGTCCCGCTGCTGGCACAGCGCCTTGGAGCCGATCGGGTCCCGCTCCGGACGAGAGTCCAGCAGCAGCACCGGGACTCCCCAGCTCGCGAGCAGCAGCGCCGCGGTCTGGCCGACGGGTCCCGCCCCGATGACGAGGACCCTCTGGTCGTCGGAAAGCGTTGGTGGGGTGGTGGATTCGTGAGGCATGACGTCGATGTCCTTGCTCTCAGGTTAAATTCGCGGTCGCGTCGATCAGTCGCTCAGTCCTGCAGCTTGTCCCAGACCTCGCGGTCCCGCTCCGCCGTCCAGATGCGCGGCCAGTCGATGCCGTCGAGCTCGTCCCACACGCGCTGCACGTCGAACGGCGCGCAGTGCTCGAAGATCGGCCACTTGCCGTACTTGGGGGCGAGCGCCGCGTGGGTCGCCTCGAAGGCCTCCTTGACCGTGCCGCCGCGCTCGTGCACCGCCCCGACCTCGCGCAGCATCGTCGTCAGGAAGTCCCGCGTCTGCTCGATGGCCGCGTCGACCTCCTCGCGCCCGTGGGCGATGGCGCCGCGTCCGCCGATGAGGTGCTCCGCGCCATACGACTTGATCTGGTCGAGGGTGCCCGTGGACCAGTCGCGGTGGAAGGCGTCGCCGGTGTAGAGCGCGGCCTGCGACTCGACCAGGTCGCCCGCGAAGAGGACCTTGTGCTTGGGGATCCACATGATGATGTCGCCGGCGGTGTGGCCGCGGCCGCAGTGCTTCAGGACGACGTCGCCGCGGTCGCCGCCGAGCGGGATGACGAGCTCGTCGTCGAAGGTCTGGTCCGGGTGGGTCAGCCCGGGGATGGACTCGGGCTCCTTGAACAGCCTTGGCATGCGGCCGAACTCGCTGTCCCAGTCCTGCTGCCCGCGCTCGTCGATGAGGGTCTTGGTCAGGTCGTGCGCGACGATCGTCTCCGCGTCGAAGGCGCTGGCGCCGAGCACGCGCACCGCGTGGTAGTGGCTGAGGACGAGCCACCGCACGGGCTTGTCGGTGTGCTGACGGAGCTTGGCGAGCCAGTCGCGCGCGGCGACGGGGGTCGCGAGCGCCTCGAAGCACACCACGAAGTCCTCGCCCTCGACCGCCCCGATGTTGGGGTCGCCCTCCGCGGTCAGTGCGTAGACGCCGTCGGCCAGCACCTCGAGCGTCTGCTCCTTGGGGTCGAGGTCGGCGGACGAGGCGAAGGGCTTGGCCATGGGGACTCCTGTGTCGTCGTGGCTGCGCTGGCGCACCGCGTGAGTTCCCATGCGGAGAGTTCTCATATAGAGTCGCGAGTGCGTTTATCGGTTTTCACGACTGTATGGCGGAAACCGCGCACCGGCAAGAGGGGATCCGTCATGACCGCGCCCGCCGCCAGCACGTCCGAGGCCACGTCCCGAGGCAAGCCGTCCGGCAGCCAGACCCTGGACCGCGGGCTCTCGCTGCTCGAGGTGCTGGCCGCCGCGCCCCGCCCGCTGACCATCGCCCAGGTCGGCGAGGCGGCGGGGCTGCACCGGTCGATCGTCTACCGCCTCCTGCGCACGCTGGAGGAGCACCGCCTGGTGTCGCGGGACGACTCGGACCGGTTCCGCCTGGGCTACGGCCTCGTGGCGCTGACCCGCACCCTCGACCCCGACCTGCGGGCCATCGCGACGCCGCACCTGCGGGCGCTCGCGGACGAGGTCGACCTGACGGCCTTCCTCGTCGTGGAGGAGCGCGCCCAGTGCGTCACGCTGATGGTGGCGGAGCCCACGACGCCGGGGACGATGTTCACCCACCGGGTCGGCACGGTCCACCCCATCGATCGGGGAGCCCCCGGCCTGGCGCTGCTGGCCCAGCACGCCCCCGCCTCCGACGACCCCGAGGGCGCCGTCCGCTGTCGCCGGCGCGGGTGGGCTCAGACGAACGGCGAGGTGCTCGACGGCGTGCAGGCGATCGCAGCGCCGCTGCTCGGCCACCACGTCCCTGCCGCCGTCGCGGTCAGCTACGTAGGCGACAACACCCGCCCCGACCTGGCTGACCAGGTCGTGCAGTGCGCCCAGCGCATCGCCCGCCGCCTCTGACCCCGGCCCGCCAGCGCCCGCCGCCTCTGACCCCGGCCCGCCAGCGCACGCCATTGGTCACCAATAACGTTTTGGAACGTTCACAATGGGCGTCCACACGTGATTGGTGACCAATGCGGCCAGCGGGTGTGCGGGGTGCGGGGGTGCGTGAGGCTGGCGCGTCAGCTGAAGATGACCCAGGCGATGGCGATGTAGTGCACGATCGCCGCCAGGATCGTGCAGGCGTGGAACACCTCGTGGAAGCCGAACCAGGTGGGCGAGGGGTTGGGGCGCTTCAGGCCATAGCAGACCGCGCCGCCGGTGTAGAGCAGACCGCCCACCGCGATGAGGATGACCGTCACCGCGCCTCCGGCGGCCCAGAACTGCGTCAGCCACCCGACCGCGGCCCACCCCATCGCGACATACAGGAGGGTGTAGAGCCATCGCGGCGCGTCGATCCACAGCGTGCGGAACAGCACGCCCGCGATCGCGCACGCCCAGATCAGCGACAGCAGGATCACGCGGGAGCGACCCTCGAGCAGCAGCAGCGCCAGCGGGGTGTAGCTACCGGCGATGAACACGTAGATGTTGGCGTGGTCCCAGCGCCGGAACGCCGCGTAGACCTTCTCGTTCCACGTGCCGCGGTGATAGGTCGCGCTCGTGCCGAACAGCAGCAGCGCCGCCACCAGGTAGATCGCGCTGCCGATGCGTCCCGTCAGCGTCGGCGCGAACACGCACAGCACCAGCCCGGCGAAGAATATCACCGGCGTCATGCCGGCGTGCAGCCACCCGCGCAGCTTGGGCTTGACCTGGCGCAAGGCCTCCACCGGCCGCTGCGCGACGCTCGGCGAGGACGCGGCGCGGGAGGCTCCGGTGGTGTCAGGGTGTTCAGCGACGGCGGGCATACCTTGACGTTACGCGCGCAACCTGGGCGAGGGCCACGCTCGACATACGGGATCACGACCCGATCACTGCTCGTGCCGCGACAAAGCCGACCGACTCCACCGGCGGTATGCCGTCGCGCCGACCCTTCCGGGGCTGACGCTCATCGCCGCGACCATCCGCAGCCATCGCGCTGCCGTTCGTGAGCTGGGAGCTCACAAACTGCTGTCTGGCGGGCGTCTGGGCAGCACTTCGTGAACTGGGAGCTCACAAACTGCTGTCTGGCGGGCGTCTGGGCGGTGCTTCGTGAGCTGGGAGCTCACAAAAATCCGGCAGGCGTCAGGCAAGCTCCATGATGCGGTCCCAGGACGGGCCGTCGAGCGACACGGCCGCGGCGGGGAACAGGCCGTTGTCCTCGCGGTCCATGTGCACGCGCAGCCGGTCCTCGAACGCCTTGTAGCCCCCGAAGTCGCCCGCCTTGACCGCGTCGAACAGCACCCACAGATCTTCGTGCTCGGAGCACAGGTCGTCGACGTGCTCGGTGAAGTCCTCGTCCTCGCGGAGCACGGCGAACAGGCTGCGCTCCTCGGAGTCGAAGTGGGGCTGCATCAGCCCGGCGAGGTGCTGGCAGGCGGCCTGCACGGCGGCGAGGTCCTGCTGGTCGCACGCCCTGCGCAGCACCCCGAGCTCGTTGATGAGCTGGTCGTGCTCCTCCATGTAGCGCCCGATCAGCTCGATGTCCTTGCACCCGCAGTAGGAACACATGGGTCCATCGTCCTCCCGCCGGATTAGCACGGTCAAACGCGTGTCAATCGCGTGGCGGTCCCCCGCGGCGCTGAGCCGGGGCCCGATGACGACGAGGCCGTATGACGGTGGGCCCCACCGTCATACGGCCTCGCTGCTGGACGGCCGACCAGGCTGTCAGTGGCCGGACATCGTGTGGAGCGGCTCGTTGGTGCGGTCCTTGAGCAGCAGCACCGCGACGAGCGAGATCACGGCGACGCCCATGAGGTACCACGCGACGTTGACGACGCTGCCGGTCGACTTGGTGATGGCCTCGGCGATCAGCGGCGCGAACGCCCCGCCGAAGACCGCGCCGATCGCGTAGGCGAAGGAGACGGCCGAGAGGCGGATGTGTGCGGGGAAGGCCTCGGCGAACATCGCCGACTGCGGGCCGTAGGTGAGGCCCTCGGGGATCGCGATCCACAGCAGCGCGACGGCGACCCAGAAGAGGGTGCCCTCCCGGACAGCCATGAACATCGGGACCATGCCGACGATCATGAGCACGTAGCCGATGATGTAGACCTTCTTGCGGCCGATCTTGTCGGACAGGATCGCTCCCCACATCGTGGTGACGAGCCACAGCGCCGCGGCGGCCATGACCCACAGCAGCACGTCGGTGCGGGCCAGCGGCGGCTTGGCGGTCTTGGTGGCGTAGGCCAGGACGAACCCGCCGACGAGCATGTAGCCGAGGGCGTTGTTGCCCATGAAGGACGCGGCGGCCTTGATGACGTCGCCGAGGTGGTTCTTGACCAGCGTCGTCTGGGGGACGGCGCTGTGCGCGCGGGCCTCCTTGAGCTCCTCGAAGACGGGCGACTCCTCGACCTTGGACCGGATGTAGTGGCCGACGAGGACGAGGACGATGGAGAACAGGAACGGGATGCGCCAGCCCCACGACTCGAACTGGTCCTTGGACAGGGTCGCGGACAGCACGGTGAGGAAGGCCGTGGCCAGCATCATGCCGAGCGGCACCCCGATCTGCGGGTAGGCCCCGAACCTGCCGCGCTGGCCGTGCGGCGCGTGCTCGACGGCGAGCATCGCGGCGCCGCCCCACTCGCCGCCGGCCGAGAAGCCCTGCAGGCAGCGCAGGACGATCAGCAGGATCGGCGCGGCCATGCCGATGGACTGGGTCGTGGGCAGCAGGCCGACGCAGGCGGTGGCGATGCCCATGAGGATCAGCGTGAAGACGAGGACCATGCGCCGGCCGTAGCGGTCGCCCACGTAGCCCATCGCCATCGCCCCGGCGGGACGGAAGAAGAACGAGACGCCGATGGTGGCGAAGGAGACGAGCTCCTTCCAGTCGCCGAGCCCGCTGAAGAACAGCTTGCCGAAGAGGAGGGCCGCCACGTTGGCGTAGATGAAGAAGTCGTACCACTCGATGGTCGTGCCGACCATGGTGGCCAGGGCGACGCGGCGATACTCCGTGGGGGAGGTCGTCGGAGCGTCGGAGTCGTGGATGATGTCCGGCTCGTCCGGGCGTGCGGTGTGCTTGGCCATGCTCGTCCTTGAGATGGTGGGGTCTGTGGGTGTTCGCATATCGGACTCGTGGACCGGTATGCGGTCAGTGGGCCGACCGTAGGGGCTGCCGGGCCGGGGCACAAGGGCCGTTCCCGACCCGTTGCACGCCGTTCGACGACCGGGTTGGCGGGCTCGGCGAGCGGTCGTGATGGCCCACACTGGTGCGTATGCCGAACGACCTCGCCCGCCCGGACCACGACTCCCGCGTGGTGGCGGAGGAGCTGCGAGACGTGCTCGCCGAGACGCTGGCCGGCCACCGGGTCGAGGCGCTCGCGGGGCGCGTGGCCCGGCTCATCGAGGCCTATCGTTCGGGCTCGGTCCCTGCGTCGGTCATCCTCGACGACCCGGTGACCGTGGCCGCGTACGCCGCCTATCGCATGCCCGCGACCGTCGCGGCGCTGCGGTCGGTGCTCGAGCAGGCAACGGTGGCGGTGCCTTCGTTGCGCGTGCGCCGGCTGGTGGACCTGGGTGGCGGCACGGGCGCGGCGGGCTGGGCCGTGGCGGCCTGGGCTCCCGAGCTGGAGCAGGTCGACGTGCTCGAGCAGTCAGAGCCCGCGCGGACGCTGGGGGCTCGGTTGGCGAGGGGGTCGTCGGTGGCGGCGCTGCGCGAGTCCCGTTGGCACGCCTGGACGCTGGGGCTCAGCGCGCGGCCTGGTGCGCCCGGCGACGTCGCCGACCTCGCCACCCTGTCGTATGTCGTCGGCGAGCTGCCGGACGCGCTGCGGCACGAAGCCGTCGCCACCGCCATGGCGGCGGCGAGCACGGTGCTGGTGGTGGAGCCGGGGACGCCTGCGGGCTATCGCCGGGTGCTCGAGGCGCGGGACCTGTTGCTGGGCGGGGGGTTTGAGGTGGCTGCGCCCTGCCCCCACCAGCTCGACTGCCCGCTGGTCGGGGACGACTGGTGCCACCTGCCCGCCCACGTCGAGCGATCCGCGCTGCACCGGGCGGTCAAGGGCGGGGAGCTGTCCTACGAGGACGAGAAGTTCAGCTATGTCCTCGCCACGCGCCTGCCCGTCGAGCCGTATGCCGCCCGCGTGATCCGCCACCCGATGATCCGCAAGGGTCTCGTCGGGCTGCCGCTGTGCCAGGCCGACGGCACCGCCGCGCAGCGCCTCGTGTCCAAGCGGCAGGGCGCTGACTACAAGCAGGCCCGCAAGCTGGAGTGGGGCGACTGCCTGCCGGGCTGACGCGAGTCGCCGCGGCTCGAGGCCCGGGAGCACACGAGGTGCCGACGGACTTCATCAGTCGGCGCTGAGGGTCGATCGATCACCCTCCGCTAAATATGTCTAAGGGCAGGGCAATAGTCGGTCAGATACTGCTACGCCGGGCGATCAGGTAGCCCTGGGGCTGCTGCTCGACCGGGTCGGCCGGCCTCCCGCCCCAGAAGGCCACCGCGAACCCCGCCTCCTCGAACCTGCGCGTCAGCTCCCCCTGCGACAGCCACCAGATGTCGAACCCGATGCCCAGGCCGAGGGATTCGCCGCCGCGGCGCGCGCTGTCGTCGCCGACCTTCCACGCGGTCGCGACATAGCCACCGGGCCGCACCACCCGGGCCAGCTCGGCGAAGGCGCCCGGCCGATCCTGCGGCGGCAGATACATCAGGGAGTACCAGCAGATCGCCCCTTCGAGCTCGCCGTCCCCGAACGGCAGCGCCCGCACGTCACCCACCTGCACGTCCAGCCCCGGCTGCTCCCGCCGCGCGACCCGCACCATCTCGGGGGAGAGGTCGAGCCCGCGCACCCCGATCCCGCGGTTCAGCACGTATGCCGCCAACCTCCCTGTCCCACAACCGATGTCGCCGACGGTGGGGGCGCCCGCGCCGCGCGCATCCGCGGCTGCCCGCACGAGATCGCAGAACGCCGCGAGGATCCCGCGCTCGAGCGGCATCTCGTCGAGCAGGGTCGCCAGGCGTTCGGCATACGGCTCGGCCAGCACGTCGTGGGCCTGCCGCAGCTCGGTGGTCGCGTCGCGTCCGCCGCTCGTGGTCGGTGTCATGGCCCGCACGCTAGCGGTGACCTCGGACAGGCCCTCGAACAGGCCCCAGGCGGACCTCAGACAGCCCTCGGACAGACATCGGCAGGCGTCGGTGCTGAGGTGACCCGACGGGGCAGGCGGATCGTTCCGGTTCGGACCGTTGATCGTTCCAGCCGCCCCGACGGGTCACTTTGTGCAGGCTGCGCCGGGCGTCGCCCTCAGTAGGAGCTCTGCTCGCCCTCGCCCTGCGCCGGCTCGGACGTGTCCTGGCCGCCGGCGGCAGCGGGGACGTCGCCGAGGTCGTCCTCCTGCCCCAGCGCCGTGGGTCCACCGTCGGTCTGGTCGGCGTCCGTCTCGTGCTGCGGGTCGCGCGTCGCGTCGTTGCTCATGCCGCCAGGCTACGGCGCCGCCCCGGAGCGCGTGTGGCGGGCCTGGTCAACGCTGGGAGCGCTGAGTCCGCACCCGGCGGGCGGCGCGTCAGCTGCCCTGACGTGGACCGTCACGGCAGCTGACGATGCGCCGGCCGATGCGAGCATCCTGCGCTCACCGGCCGTGACGGCCGCTCACGCCCAGAGGTCCTGCGCCAGCACCTCACCCTCACGACACCCCCGCGGTATGGCGAACACCGCCGACCCGATCGGGGTGGTCCAGGTGTTGAGGAGGTCCGCCTCGGCGAGCCGCCGCTGCACCGCCAGGAACTGCTCGAGCTCCGCCTGGTAAGCGACGAACAGCAACCCGGCGTTGGTCAGTCGGCCGGGGGCGGGCGGGTCGTCGTAGTTGTAGGGACGACGCAGGAAGCGGTCACGCAGCCCCTTCTCGTGCGGCATGGAGCGACGCACGTGCGAGAACTCGTCGATCACGGGCAGCCCGAGCCCGTTCGTCGCCGCCAGGTCGGGTGCGTCCGTCTCGGCGCGACCGGTGAGGGGCGACCCGTCCGTCTGGCGGCGGCCGAGGGAGGTGTCGCGGGTCAGCGGGTCGGCCTCCTCCCAGGTCTCGAGGTTCATGGCGATGCGGCGCAGCACCATCGTGGTGCCGCCCTGCAGCCACCGCGGCGCGGACGACCCGCACCACACGACCGCGTCGTCCTGGCCGCGCACGGGGTTGACCGTCCCGTCGGCCTGGCCGAAGAGGTTGCGCATCGTCTCGCCGGGGTTCGTCACGCCGTGCCCCTGCCGGAAGCCGCGCTGCACCCAGCGGACGGTGGCGATGGTGCGGGCCTCCTTGGTCAGGACCCACTGGGCGTGCGACACCGTGATGGGGGAGTCCGCACAGATCTGCAGCAGCAGGTCACCTCCGGACCAGTGCGGCTCGAGGCGGTCGATCTGCGGGAACGCCGGCAGCGGTCCCAGCCACGGCGGCCGCGGCGCCGTCACGCCGCGCAGCCCGAGAACGCGGGGGCCGATCCCGACCGTCACCGTCAGCGATGCCGTCGTCGCGGTCATCTCGGGCTCGAAGTCGGCATACGGCGCCTGACCAGCCATGAGCTGGGCGATGTCCTGCGTCCAGATCCGCATGAGCCGCTGCAGCGTCGTGACGTCGGCGCCGGGCACGAGGTCCATCGCCACCCACACGCCGTGCGCCTGGGGCGGGTCCATGATCCCGGGCTGGTGCTCGCCGTGGAAGGCCCGCCGCTGGTGCTCGGCCAGCTGCACCGTGGTCGGGCCCTCGCCGGTCGCGGCAGTCTCGGCGGGGGCGGGGGCGGCGCCGGATCGCGCCACCCCCATCCCACCCGCGGCGCCGGCGGCCAGGCCACCGAGCGCCGACAGCCCTCCGACGAGCACGTCACGCCGGTCGAGCCGATGCCCGGCGGCGCCGTGCTGGTCCGCCGTCATCAGTGCGCGTGCGTCGTCGCGGAGGCGGACGCGGAGGTGGACGCGGGGGCGGTCGGCGTGGCGTTGGGCGTCATCGACATGCCGCCGTAGGTCTCCTTGGCCCCGTTGAACTCCCGTGCGGGAGCGTGGATGTGCACGTGGCCGCCGTTGGCGTCCTGTAGCGTCACGACCGTCTCGGTGCCGGACAGGATGGGCTTCTCGAGGCCCATGAGCATGACGTGGTTGCCGCCCGGCCGGAGCTCGAAGGTGCCGTGCGGCGGCACCGTGAACCCGTCCTTGGTCTCCTTCATGACCATGGCGCCGAAGGCGTCCTTCTCGGTGACGTGGAGCTGCACCGTGGCGGCGACGTCGCTCTCGGCGGAGACGACCCTGACGGGCTGGTCGGTCTCGTTGACGAGGGTCGCGAAGAGCCCGGTCATGCCGCCCTTGACCGCCTTGACCCAGGGGTCCTTGACGGTGAGGGAGCGGTGGGTGACCGAGGTGGCGGTCGTGGCCGGGGATGTGGCGGGGGTGGTTGCGCTGGTGGGGGACAGGGATGCCGTGGCGGAGGCGGAGGCGGTGGACGTGGGTGCGGTGCTGGAGCCGGTGGCCGTGGTCGACGTCCCCGACCCGCACGCGGCGGTGACGAGGGCGAACGAGACGACGGCACAGGGCAGCGCGATGCGCTTGAGCATGGGTGTGGTCCTTGGTCTGACCGGAGTCGGTCTGGTGTCTGGGCAGGTCGAAGTGGGCTGACGCGGGGTCAGCGGGCGCAGACGACCAGCGGAGGACCACGGCGCGGGGCCGCGAGGACGAGCTCGGCCGACCGCAGGCGCGGCACGGCGACGGTGATGGCAGCGGGGCGGGGCCAGTGGGCAGGACGTTCGAGCAGGAGCCGTATGACGGGCGCCAGCCAGCCCGCGAGCAACCACAGTGCGCGCTCGCCGCGAGCGAGCACGGCCGCCGTCACGACGGTGGCGAGGACGTGCGCGAGGACCATCGTCAGTGAGAGGTGGTCGTGCCCGCCGCCCACCGCGTGGGCTGCACCGACGTCCGACCCCGGCTGACCCGCGTGGGTGACGAGGACGGCGTGGTGCCCGCTGCCGACGACGTGACCGAGTGATGCGGCGTCGGCCCCGGTCGTCCCCAGCAGCGCGAACGCCTCGTGCAGTGCGAGCTGCCCGCCCCCGAGGATCGCGCCGATGGAGAGGCCCTCGAGGCGGCGGCCGCTCGCGACCAGGCAGGTCACCAGGACGAGCCCGAGCAGGACGGCCAGGACGCCGCCGCCCGGCAGCGCGCCGCCACCCAGCACGTGGGCGAGCGCGGCGAGGGAGATCATGACCACCGCGAGGGTGCCTGCGCGCAGCAGGCGCAGTCGTCCCCCGTCCGGCGTGATCATGGCGCCAGTCTAGGGGTGCCCTCGGACGGCGCCGCGCGACCTCTCGAGCCCTCTATGTGCGTCTAGCGCGAAATGCAGAGAGCGGCATACGACACGATCGGTCCTCGCGCCCGACCGGGCCCTGTGGTTGGCTGCAGGCACTGCCTCCCCACCCCTAGGAGCACGCCGTGGCCGACATGACCGGAGTCGTCTTTCCCCAGACCGAGGGCCGCCGCAGCACCAGCGCGGTCGGTCGCGAGATCGTGGCCGGCGCGCTCGGCGGCGTGGACCCCGTCGGCTCCGCTGCGGCACGGCGCGAGACGGCGTGGCGCAAGGAGTACGCCGTGCACTTCCGCCGCCTCGTCGAGGTCGGCATGGAGGACCGCGACGCCGCGCTGACCGTGGCGCGGCAGGGCCTCGAGGCGCTGCACGGGCAGATGCGCTGGGTCGGCGCGAGCGGCGTGGACCAGCCCCTGCAGGCAGGTCTCGACGAGGTGGGCACCCCGCTGCACAGCGCCACGGTCGATGGCACGGCCGAGCCGGAGCGCGAGCTGACCCTGCCCTATCGCGGGCGGCGGCTGCGCGGCGACGAGCTACGCCGGCGCCTGGACCAGTGGGTGCGCGACGGCGTCGTGGAGCCGGGCGTGCAGCAGGCGGTCGAGCGTGTCCTGGACCACCCCGAGTGGCTCGACCTGCGCGACCAGCGCGTCGTCGTGCTCGGGGCCGGCGCCGAGATGGGCCCGCTGCGGTCGATCCTGCGCTGGGGCGGCGAGGTCGTCGGGATCGACCTGCCCCGCCCTGACCTGTGGCGCCGCGTCCTGACGGCGGCCCGCGAGGGCGCCGGGCGGCTCGTCATACCGACCCCCGACCCCGAGGCGAGCGACGCGAGGCTGGCCGAGCGCGCGGGAGCCGACCTGCTGCACGACCTCGGGGCCGTCGGGCGGTGGATCGACGGGCTCGAGGGCCGGCTCGTGCTCGGCAACTACGTGTATGCCGACGGCGCCACGAACGTCCGCGTCACGACGGCGGTCGACGCCCTCACGACGCACCTGACCGCCCGCCGCGACGACCTGGCGCTGGGCTTTCTCGCGACGCCGACCGATTCCTTCGTGGTGCCGGCGGACGCGGTGGCCCAGGCGACCCGCAACTACGGCGAACGCTCGCTCGGACGCCTCGTCCGGACCCCGCTGCGCGTCGGCAGCGGCGGCCGGCTGCTGCGCCGCCAGTACGCCCCCGGCGAGCAGCTCGCGATCTCCGACAGCATCGTCGAGCAGCAGGGCCCCAACTACCTGCTCGCCAAGCGCGTGCACCGTTGGCGCGCGTCCGTCGCCGCCGACGACGGGCACGTCGTCTCGATGAACGTCGCCCCTCCCACGCGCACCCGCTCGGTCACCAAGAACCGCGCCCTGGCCGCGGCGTATGCCGGCGCCCACTTCTTCGGCATCGAGGTCTTCGAGCCGGCGACGAGCAACACGCTCATGGCCGCACTGCTGGTCGACGACCTGCGCCGGGGAGAGGCGACCCGGGGTGGGGTCGGCGCCGGCGACGCGACCGACCCGAGGGGCCCGAGGGACCTGCTGCTGCCGTGGCAGGCCGAGGCCCGGGCGGCGGCGCACGGCGGGCTGTGGCGCGTGGCCTACGACCCGCGCAGTGCCCTGGGGATCGCGGCGCTGCTCGGGCTCGGCGGCGCCCGACAGTGATTCGGGCGAGGTTCGCCGCATCACCCCCGCCGAGGCGCACCGCCCCATAAGGTCTGCACCATGGCTTCACGACCCCACACCGCGTCACTGATCGAGGACGCCTGGCACCGCCGCATCACCTCGCTCCTGCACGAGCGCGGCTGGCGCACGCAGGCGATCGGACACACCGGCTACGGCACCCCCGAGCGCGTGCGTGTGCTCGGCCGCATCAAGATGGCACGCCCCGGCGACGAGTCCACGCAGGCGAGCCCGCACCGTGACGACGCGGTGCGCGCCCTGCGCGGCGAGGAGCGCGACCGCGGCTGGCGGTCGTTCGCGACGCCGCCGCCCGCCGCCAACGCCCCCGTCACGATCCGGTTGGGGGACAAGGCGGTCGAGGCGCGCACGGACCGCGGCGGCTACGTCGACGTGTGGGTCGAGCAGCCCGGGCTCGACGCCGGCTGGCACACCGCCACCATCGAGTCGCCCGACTCGGACCCCGCCGACGCCCCCGTCCTGATCATCGGCCCGGAGACGAAGTACGGCATCGTCTCCGACATCGATGACACCGTCATCTCCACGATGCTGCCGCGCGCCATGATCGCCGCGTGGAACACCTTCGTCGTCCACTCCAGCACCCGCCGCGCGGTGCCCGGCATGGCGCCGCTCTACCGCGAGCTGCAGGAGCGCTATCCCGGCGCCCCCGTGATCTATCTGTCCACCGGCGCGTGGAACACCTTCCAGACGCTCACGCAGTTCCTCTCCCGGCACGGGTTCCCGCTCGGGCCGCTTCTGCTCACCGACTGGGGCCCCACCAACACCGGGTGGTTCCGGTCCGGGCAGGAGCACAAGCGCGCCAACCTGCGCCGGCTGTGGCAGGACTTCCCGGACATCCACTGGCTGCTCGTGGGCGACGACGGCCAGCACGACCCCAAGCTCTACTCCGACTTCGCCGAGGACCACCCCGACGTGGTGGAGCTCATCGCGATCCGCGAGCTGACCCCCGCCGAGCAGGTTCTGTCGCACGGTATCCCCGTCTCCAACGAGGAGCTGCAGCCGATCGAGCGGATCAACGCGACCACCCCCGTCTACCGCGCGCCCGACGGCTACGGCCTCGCCCAGCGGCTGCGGTCGGCGTTCCACGCGGGCGACGCCGGGGCGCACCACCACCCCGAGGTCGAAGAGTCGGCCGCCCACGCCGAGGCGGTCGCCGCGCAGCCCGGCCGGGACGACCAGAACCCGCTCTGACGCCTGCCTCTCGCTCTGGCCGGAGCCCCTGCTGGACCCGCCGGACCTGGTGTGGGCCCCTCGCCGGACCCGTTGTCGGTCCGGCGAGGGTGGGGCAGGATGAGCCCATGCCGGAGCTGCCCGAGGTCCAGGCGCTCGTCGACTTCCTGACCGAGCGGATCGTCGACGACGCCATCACCGCCGTCGAGCTCGGATCGTTCTCCGTGCTCAAGACCTACGCCCCCGCCCCGCAGGCCTTCGACGGCCTGGTGGTCTCCGGGGTCGGGCGGCACGGCAAGTTCGTCGACATCGACTGCGACGGGCTGCACCTTATCTTTCACCTCGCCAAGGCCGGCTGGCTTCGCTGGTATGACGAGATGCCGCGTACCGCGCTGCGCCCCAACAAGTCTCCTGTCGCCGTGCGGGTCCGCCTGGCGTCCGGTGGCGGCTTCGACCTGACCGAGGCGGGGACCCGCAAGAGCCTGGCGGCATACATCGTGGCCGACCCGCCCGAGGTGCCCGGGATCGCGCGGCTCGGGCCCGACCCGCTCGCCGACGCGTTCACCCTCGACGCCTTCGCCGCGCTGCTCGGCGCCCGCAACGCCCAGATCAAGGGCGTCCTGCGCGACCAGTCCGTCATCGCGGGGATCGGCAACGCCTACAGCGACGAGATCCTGCACGTCGCGCGCCTGTCGCCGTTCGCCAAGGCTGCCGGGCTGGACGCCGACCAGGTCGCCACGCTCTACGAGGCGCTGCGCGAGACCCTGGCGGCAGCCGTGGTCGCCGCGTCCGGCAAGCCCGCGGACGAGCTCAAGGACGCCAAGCGTGCGGGGATGCGCGTGCACGGTCGCACCGGCGAGCCCTGCCCCGAGTGCGGCGACACCGTGCGTGAGGTGTCCTTCGCCGACTCCTCGCTGCAGTACTGCGCCACC
This sequence comes from Arsenicicoccus sp. UBA7492, assembly GCF_002479615.1. NCBI lineage: Bacteria > Bacillati > Actinomycetota > Actinomycetes > Micrococcales > Intrasporangiaceae > Arsenicicoccus > Arsenicicoccus sp. UBA7492. The sequence goes on from NZ_DLOE01000024.1 coordinate 25,082, forward strand.
TGCCAGACCGGCGGCAAGCCACTCGCCGACCGCCGCACCTCGAAGTTCCTGAAGTAGCCCTGGCCACGACCTACACCACCGAGATCATCCTGCCCATGGGCGGCAACAACACGGGCATCGAGGTGCCGCCCGACGTCCTCAGCGTCCTGGGAGAGAGCAAGCGGCCCAAGGTCAGGGTCACGTTGAACGGCAGCTACACCTTCGACACCACCGTGGCGAGCCGGGGTGGTCGCAGCCTGATCACCTTCTCCAAGGCGCGGCGCGAGGAGTCGGGGCTGGGCGCCGGCGACTCCGTCCAGGTCGACCTCGAGCTCGTCTAGCCGACCGTTGGTGAGCTCGGGGCTCACTTTGTGCCGTCCACGGGCCGGGATTCGCCGCGCTGGCGACCGTTCGTGAGCTCGCGGCTCACTTCGTGTCGTCCGGGGTCGCCTCCATCGGCGTTTGTGAGCTGCCAGCGCACGAACCGCCGAGCGGAGCCGACCTTTTCGGACCTTTGTGAGCTCCGAGCTCACATCGCGCGTCGGGACCCGTGCAGGTCAGCGCTGCGAGCGCTGACAATGCACGGTTGGGGTGCCTGAGCGTGCGGGGTCAGCGCTGCGAGCGCGAGGGATGCACGGTTTGGGGTGCCTGAGCGTGCGGAGTCTGCGCTGCGAGCGCGGACGCGGGCGACGTATGGCGGGCGGGGTGGGGGCGATGGCAGGGTTGAGGCATGACGATCCCCGCAGACGCCCAGCCCGACGTGCCCCAGATCAGCCGTGACGAGCTCGAGGACGACGCCGTCATCCTCGATGTCCGCAACCAGGACGAGTGGGACCTCGGCCACGCGCCGGGCGCCATGCACATCCCGCTCGACCAGCTGGCCGAGCGCCGGGGCGAGCTGCCCGAGGTCGACGTGCTCCCCGTGACCTGCCGGGGCGGCGGCCGGGCCTCGCGCGCAACCGCTTGGCTCAACCAGAACGGTTGGGACGCAGCCAATCTCACCGACGGCATGCTCGGTTGGAAGGCCGCGGGCCGCGCCCTGGTCACCGAGCAGGGCGGCGACCCTGACGTCATGTGACCAGTGGACGATGACGCCGTATGACGCCCGCTAGCGCAGTCCCTATACAGCGCTAGCGGGCGTCATCGTCATACGACCGCGGGATCAGCCCGGGTTGGTCACATCAGCCTGGCGTCGTCGCATCGACCTGCGGTGCGAAGCCGGGTGGATGTGACGACCTGAGGTAGGTCAGCGGGGGAGCTCGCCCTCGCGCTTGGCGTCGCTGAGCGGCGTGGGCAGCAGCCCGTCAGCGCCCTCGGCCCGGGCCGCCCGCGCCTCCTGCGAGACCTCGGCCGCCTCGTCCTGCTCGCGGGCCTGCTTGTCGCGCAACGGCCCCACGCCCCAGCAGTCGATGACGCCGGTGAGCGGGTCGGGCTCGGGCACCTCGATGGTCGTGGTCAGGGCGGTGAGGCTGGGCTCGGGCGGCGTCGACCCGAAGCCGAAGCGCACCGGCGGCGAGACGGGCACGAGCGCGCCCAGGTCGGATCCGTCCCACGTGGCGGTGGCGTCCGTGACGGCGTGGACGTCGGTGGCGCCATACGTGGCAGGCAGGCCGTTGGCGGTGGTGCCGCGGGTGCTGACCCCGCGCAGCAGGGCCTGCGCGATGGGGTCGGTGACGCGGGCCCACCAGGCGCGGCTGCTGAGGGCGCTCGGCACCATGCTCAGCGCCTTGCCGATCGCGGTGCGCTCGCCGATCGTCGCGGACAGCCCGAGCGGGCCGGCCGTGAGGGTGAGCACGCGGCCGCGCGTCGTCGCCTCGACGGGCACGACCTGCACCTCGTCGAAGGTGTAAAGCGCGGCCACCGTGTCGGCGATCTCCTGCGTGGGGGCGAGGAGGATGCGGTGTCCGTCACGGCGCTCGACCATCACGTCGGTGAAGTCGCCGTAGGGCGATCGGGTCCAGCGCCCGACGACGATGCGAGTGCCCTCGTCGAAGCCGAGGCCGAGGATCCGGCCGGTGAACTGGTGCGTGCCGGTCTGCAGAGTCATGGTGCCACCCAGGTGAATTCGTTGCCGAACGGATCGCGGAGGTACGTCCGTCTTGGATCGGGGCACTCCTCCTCGCACATCGAGGCGCCGAGGAGGAGCAGCACGTCGGGTGTCTGCGCGGACACCGCGAAGCGCATGGAGTTGAAGACCGTCTTGGGCTCGGTCTCGCGGGCGAAGACGATGGACTCGAACGGCGCGCCCGGCACCGGCTCGATGAAGGCGGCATCAGGGTCCTCGGGGACCTGGTGCACCTTGGTGTCGAGGACGCGCCCCCACCAGGCGGCGTTCGCCTCGGGGTCGGGGGAGTCGACGACGACTTGGTACATGCGGCGCTTGTCGCTGGGGCGGACGATGACGCCGAGCTCGCGCTGCTCGGGGTCCAGGGCGAGGTCCCAGGGGTAGCTGCCCTGGTCGACGAGGGTGCCGCCTGCGGCGACGAGGTCGTCGGTGTTGGCGGCGTAGATGTCGAGGTGAACGCGTCGTCGCTCTTGGCGGGGGGCCCGGCGGGGGCGGATCCAGACCGTGTCGGTCTCGTCGTCGCCGACGAGCCGGAAGCCGTTCTCGTCGTCGCCCTCCATCCGCAGGCCCAGCGCGCGGGACCAGAACATCGCCAGCGTTGCCGTGTCGGCGGCGTCGATGGTGAGGTCCACGTAGCGTGCGAGAGCCATGTCCCGAACCTACCTTTTCGGGACGACGCTGGGAGGTTGCTTGACGACCCGTGGTCCGGCGGCCCGCGTCGTCATCCGCTTGATCAGGCCGTATGACGGTTTCTAGGCCCAAGAGTAGGCTCCGGCATACGAACCGATCGCCGCCGGGCCGCGACACGCTGGTGCTGTATGCCGAGATCTTGGGTCGCCGCTAGATGCCGCATAGGGTGCGAGCGTGGACCCGATCAAGAACCCCTATGCCCCTGGTGCCGGCCAGCGACCGCCCGAGCTGGCGGGGCGCGACGAGCAGCTCAAGGCCTTCGACATCGTGCTGGAGCGCGTGGCGCGGGGGAGGCCCGAGCGGTCGATCGTGCTGACCGGCCTGCGCGGCGTGGGCAAGACGGTGCTGCTCAACGCGCTCCGCTCCGCGGCCGTCCGGGCCCACTGGGGGACGGGCAAGCTCGAGGCGCGACCCGACCAGCGCCTGCGCCGCCCGCTCGCGTCCGCGCTGCACACCGCCGTCCGCGAGCTCGGCCACCCGCAGGGCGAGGACGTCGACCAGGTGCTCGGCGTGATCAAGGCGTTCGCGCAGCGCGACGTCGACCCCAAGGCCAAGATCCGCGACCGCTGGAACCCCGGCATCGAGGTGCCCGCCGTTGCGGGGCGCGCGGATTCGGGGGACATCGAGATCGACCTGGTCGAGCTGTTCTCGGACTGCGCGGGGCTCGCGGCCGACGTGGGGCGGGGGATCGCGATCTACATCGACGAGATGCAGGACCTGCACGCCGAGGACGTGTCGGCGCTGTGCGCGGCCTGCCACGAGCTCTCCCAGCAGGGCTCGCCGCTGATCGTCGTGGGCGCCGGGTTGCCGCACCTGCCGGCGGTGCTCTCGGCGTCGAAGTCCTACAGCGAGAGGCTGTTCCGCTACAACCGCATCGACCGGTTGTCGCGGGCGGCCGCCGACCAGGCGCTGCAGTCGCCGGCCCGCGACGAGGACGCCGAGTTCACCGACGAGGCGCTGGCCGAGATGTATGCCGTGACCGGCGGTTACCCCTACTTCATCCAGGCGTACGGCCAGGTGGCGTGGGACGCGGCGCCCGCCACCCCGATCACCGTGGACGACGTGAAGGTCGCGGCGCCGGAGGCCGAGGAAGAGCTCGCCGTGGGCTTCTTCGGGTCGCGCTACGAGCGGGCGACGCCGGCCGAGCGGGAGTACTTGCGCGCCATGGCGGACGCAGCCCTCGCCGAGCGCGACGCAGGCAACCCCCTCGACGAGACCGAGTCGGTGGCCACCTCTGCCGTCGCGACCCTGCTCGGCCGCAAGCCCCAGTCCCTGTCGCCCGCACGCGACGCGTTGATGAAGAAGGGGCTCATCTACTCGGGCGAGCGCGGGCGCATCGCGTTTACCGTGCCCCACTTCGGCCGTTACCTGCGCGCCCACACCGGCGACGACTGACGCGAGCCGGTCTGCCGTGCTCGATCGACCCGACGGGTCACATTCCGTCGCGAAGCGCATCTTTTGATCGTTCAACGTGACCCGTGAGGGCGCTTCTGGCTCTCAGTCCGGCGCTCCAGGCTGACCTCACCGACGTCCACGACGACCCGCAGTGACCAGCGGCGCCATACGATCTCGTCTGCCCGCGCGACGTGACCCGCCGGGTCGGCTGCGCGCCCATCGGCCCGCCGCGACAAACCCGGTATGGCGCAACCCGCACGTGGGGTTGACTGGACGGGTGCCTGCCGCCGCTTCGAGCCGTCCGGGCCTGCGCGCGCACCCCCGGTTCGTCACGGTGGTGGCGGGCGAGGGCTTGTCGATGCTCGGCGACTCGGCCTTCGACATCGCCCTGGCCTGGATGGTCCTGCACGAGACCGGATCCGTCGCGGCGCTCGCGGGCGTGATGCTGGCCCAGGCGGTCCCGCGCGGTCTGCTGCTGCTCCTCGGCGGCGCCATCACCGACCGGATGAGCGCGCGTCGCGTCATGCTCGCCGCGCACGTCGTCCGCGCCGTGACCATGGCGGTCCTCGCCGCCCTCGTGATCAGCGGCTCCGTGCAGATGTGGCACCTGTATGTCGTGGCCGTGGTCGCCGGCATCACGGCGGCGATGTTCACCCCGGCGTCCGAGTCGGTGCTGCCCCACCTGCTGCCCGAGGCGGCCTACGCCCGCGGCAACGCCGCCCAGGGGTTCCTCGAGCAGGTGTCCTACCTCCTCGGCCCGGTGATCGGGGCCGGCCTCATCGTGCTGGGTGGAGCAGGTGCGGCCATCGCCGCCAACGCGCTCACCTTCGCCGTAGCGGCGTGCACGGTGCGCAGCGTGCCCCGCGGCGCCCACGTCGAGGGAGAGGCCGGCGCCGGCATCCTCGCCGACATCAGGGTCGGGCTCGCGCACGCCTGGCGCAGTCACGAGACGCGCCTGGTCCTGCTCATCGTCGCTGCTGCCACCCTGTCCTACAGCGGCCTCTTCGCCGTGGGGCTGCCGACCCTCGCAGCCTCCTGGACGTCGTCCCCCTGGGCGCTCAGCGTGCTCGTGTCCGCCTGGGGCGCAGGCCAGCTCATCGGCACGGCCGCTGCTGCGGTGACCGGCCTGCCGGACCGGTGGGGTCTGCTCATCATCGGCATGACCCTCGCCGAGGGGTCCGCCTTCGCGCTGCTCGGGCACACCCCCTCCGCCTGGGTGGCCGCCGCGATCCTCGTCCCGCTGGGCATCGGCGTGGCCTACAGCTCCGACGTGGCCCTGCCGACCTTCATCCAGACGCGCACCCCCAAGCACCTCCTGGGGCGGATCAGCGCGCTGCTCGGCCTGCCGCGGGTCGTGCTCGAACCCCTCTCGATCGCGGTCCTCGGCGCAGCGCTCCACCGCTCCATCGCGTGGGGCTTCGCGCTGGCCGCCGTCCCCGTCCTCGTGCTCGGCCTCTACCTGCTCGCCGACCCCGTCGCGCGCGGGCTACGCGCCGACGCTGACGCCTGACGCTTGAAGCACGGCGACGACGGCGACGACGCCGACGACGCCGACGAGGCAGGCGACCGGGTTCTCGTTCAGGGGCGGGCCTTCGCGACGGCCCTCAGTCGCCGGCGCTCGTCCTCGGGGAGGTCAGGGGTGACCCGCTTCCGCCTCAGATCCGCGAACCGCAGGATGCACACGGTCGTGATGATCGTGACCGCGACGAGCCAGGCCGGTCGGGTGGCGGTGAAGGGCATCACGACATACGGCACGGCCAGGATCGCAGCGATCCACCAGAGCATCGAGCGGAACCGTGGGTTGTCGCCGAGCCGCTCGCGTGCCCGTTCGCGCTCGATGGCGCGCAGGGTCACCCGCCCACGCTGCTCCCCGGCCGCCAGCGCCTCGTCGACCACCGCCTTGTCCTCGTCGGAGAGCAGGTCGTAGCCGGTCGACGGCTTGCCGACGATCCGCCTGGCCAGCAAGGGACTGAGAACGCAGATCCCGAGACCGAGGATCATCCCGCTGATCAGCTCGCCGGACAGGTCCTCGGTCGGGTCGAAGGCGGAGATCCACGCCCGCACGCACCCCAGGTGGATCACCGCCAGGGTGTAGTACGCCACCACGGATGGTCGAGGCATGGACATGGCGACAGGATGCCACCAAGGTGTCGTTCTGGAGGGCAGTCCTTCGTAGAAGGGACAGGCGGTGACCGAGGGTCGCCGTCGGCGAGACGTCACCCGGCGCTCGCCGCGACCAGGAGTAAGAGTCCCGTGGAGTG
>NZ_DLOE01000048.1:0-28772 GCF_002479615.1 Arsenicicoccus sp. UBA7492
CCATCGGTGGATCGAGGTTCAACCGCAGGGCAACTAGGGTTGACCCATGACCTCCCAGCCGATCGAGACCGACCTGCAGCCCTCCCGGACGGTGGCGGTCGTGACGCTCGGGTGCGCGCGCAACGAGGTGGACTCCGAGGAGCTCGCCGGTCGACTGGCCGACGGGGGCTGGGTCCTCGTCGAGGACGCCGGGGACGCGGATGTCGCCGTCGTCAACACCTGCGGGTTCGTCGAGCAGGCCAAGAAGGACTCGATCGACGCCCTCCTCGAGGCGTCCGACCTCAAGGAGAACGGCCGCACGCAGAAGGTCGTGGCCGTGGGCTGCCTGGCCGAGCGCTACGGCAAGGAGCTGGCCGACCAGCTGCCCGAGGCCGACGCGGTGCTGGGCTTCGACTCCTACACCGACATGAGCTCGCACCTGCGCGCCATCCTCGCGGGGAGCACGCCCGAGGCCCACACGCCCGGCGACCGGCGCCGCCTGCTGCCGCTGTCCCCGGTGGACCGCCAGGCCGCCTCCACGGGTGTCGCCCTGCCGGGCCACGGCGCCGACGCCGTCCACCACGGCGTCGCACAGGTGCCGGACCTGCCCGAGGGCGTCGCGCCCGACAGCGGCCCGCGCGTGGTGCGCCGTCGCCTCGACGGGCGCCCCTGGGCACCCCTCAAGATCGCCTCCGGCTGCGACCGGCGCTGCGCCTTCTGCGCGATCCCGGCCTTCCGGGGGTCGTTCGTGTCCCGCCGCCCCGCCGACGTCCTGGCCGAGGCTCGCTGGCTGGTCGACCAGGGCGTGCGCGAGGTCTTCCTCGTCTCCGAGAACTCCACGTCCTACGGCAAGGACCTCGGTGACCTGCGGCTGCTCGAGTCCCTGGTCGAGTCGCTCGGCGAGGTCGAGGGGCTTCCGCGCATCCGCGTCTCCTACCTCCAGCCCGCCGAGATCCGACCCGGTCTGATCGAGACGCTGCTCGCCGTGCCGACCGTGGTGCCCTACTTCGACATCTCCTTCCAGCACGCCAGCGAGCCGGTGCTGCGCCGGATGCGGCGGTTCGGGTCCACCGAGGCCTTCCTCGCGCTGGTCGAGCAGATCCGGGCGATCCGGCCCGACGCCGGCATCCGGTCCAACGTCATCGTGGGCTTCCCCGGCGAGACCGAGGACGACGTGGCCGAGCTGGAGCGCTTCCTCACGGCGGCGCGGCTCGACGTCGTCGGCGTCTTCGGCTACTCCGACGAGGACGGCACCGAGGCCGAGGGCTACGCCGACAAGGTCGACGAGGACGTCGTCGCCGAGCGCGTGGCCCGCGTGCAGTCGCTGGTCGACGAGCTCATGGCCCAGCGGGCCGAGGAGCGGGTCGGGTCCGTGGTCGAGGTGCTGGTCGAGTCCGTGGAGCGAGCGGACGGCGATTCTGCTGGCGACACTGATGCTGGTGCTGACGCTGAGGTGGAGGTTCAGGGTGTCGGCGGCGAGGTCGAGGTGGTCGGGCGCTCGCCCTTCCAGGGCCCCGACGTCGACGGCGTGACCCTGCTGTCGTATGCCGACGGCGCGACCCTGCCTCGCGTGGGTGACCTCGTCCGCGCCACGGTGGTGGCCAGCGAGGGCGTCGACCTCGTGGCCGAGCCTGTGGCAGAGCCGCTGTCGGCGGAGCCCCCGACGCAGCAGGCACCCGAGCCGCTGGAGCCGGGGGCGGAGCGGTGAGCGCGCCCGTCACGCCCGGCGGACGCGCTCCGCAGCGGCATGTCAGCAACTGGAACATCGCCAACGCGCTGACCATGCTGCGCATCCTGCTCGTCCCGGTGTTCGTGTGGCTGCTCATGCGCCAGGGCGGTCTGGACGCGAGCGACCGGTGGTGGGCCTGGGGTGTCTTCGTCCTGGCCTCGATCACCGACAAGATCGACGGCGACCTGGCGCGCTCTCGAGGCCTGATCACCGACTTCGGCAAGCTCGCGGACCCGATCGCCGACAAGGCCCTCATGGGCGCCGGCCTCATCTGCCTGTCGCTGGTCGGCGACGTGTGGTGGTGGGTGACGATCGTCATCCTCGTGCGCGAGATCGGCATCACCCTGCTGCGCTTCGTGGTCATCCGCTACGGCGTGATGGCGGCCAGCCGCGGCGGCAAGCTCAAGACCATGCTGCAGGCCGTCGCTCTCGGCATGTACGTCCTGCCCGGCAACGACCTGTGGCACTGGGCCTGCGCCGTCGTCATGGCTGCGGCCCTCGTGGTCACCGTCGTCACCGGCGTCGACTACCTCCTCGCCGCGCACCGGCTGCGCCGCGACGCGCGCCGCGGCGGCGGGGTGTGACGGCGGTCAGGGAGGTGGACCTGGCGTCGCGGCTGATCGCCCGGCTGGCCGATCGCGGGCTGACCGTCGCCACCGCCGAGTCGCTCACGGGCGGGCTCGTGGTCGCCGAGCTGGTGACCGTGCCGGGTGCGAGCGCCGTGGTGCGTGGCGGGGTGGTCGCCTATGCCTACGACGTCAAGGCGAGCGTGCTGGGCGTCGATGAGGACCTGCTGGCGGCCCGGGGCGCAGTCAACGACGACGTCGTCCGGGAGCTGGCCGAGGGCGCGCGTCGGGTCTGCCGGTCGGACGTCGGGCTGGCCACCACCGGAGTGGCAGGACCGGACCCCGCCGACGGTGAACCGGTCGGGACCGTCTATGTCGCCGTGGCCGACGAGCACGGTTGCGCGTCGTGGCGACTGGCGCTCGCGGGGGACCGCGCGGCGATCCGCGCCGCGACGGTGCAGACCGTCATCGGACGAGCCCTGGAACGTCTCGGCTGAGTCGGGTGTTGTCCAGGGAGTGCTCTGACGGGGCTGCTCCGACCGAGGGGCGACCGCATGGCAGCACGGCCGCCGCAGGGCGGGCACGCTATCGTGGGCCTCGGATGTCCGTGCGGGTGAGAAGGGAGCGAGAGATGATCCTGCTGCGTCGTGAGCTGGGCCAGGTCCTGCGCGACCGCCGACGCTCGCTCGGTCGCACCCTGCGTGACGTGTCGGCGTCCGCCAAGGTCTCCCTCGGCTACCTGTCCGAGGTCGAGCGTGGCGAGAAGGAAGCGTCCTCCGAGCTAATCTCCTCGATCTGCGCCGCCCTGGACGTGCCCCTGTCGGTCGTCCTCGGCGACGTGTCCACCCGGGTCGCGGCCTCCGAGCGGATGTCCCGGCCCGTGCCCCTCCCCGTGGGTGCCGAGCGCGTGGGGGCCGAGCGCGTGGGGTCCGAGCGCGAGCCGGCCACGGCGACCGCCCGCTCCGCGGCGTGACCTACCCCAGGTAGTCACATCGACCGGCCTTCGCACGCCAGGCTGATGGACCTACCCCAGGTAGTCACATCGACCGGCCTTCGCACGCCAGGCCGATGTGACCGAGGCCGGTCGATGTGATCAACCCCGGCCGGTTTCTGCTGCGGTGCCTGCTCGACGTCCGGCCAGCGCCGCATCATCCGTTGCGGCTCGGCCCGCTCCGCCCCTCGCCGAGCGGACGCTGCCGTCGACCGTCGTCGTCCGGCCCCAGACCGCCCTGGCACACCGGGCAGTAGAACATCGCCCGGTCCTGCGGCGGCTCCCCGATGCGCGACAGCCGGACCGGCCCCCCACAGCCCCGACAGGGCAGGGCGCTGCGCCCGTGGACGAGCATCTCCTGACCTGGCACCAACGACCCTGTCGAGGTGGACTGCCGGAGCAGCTTGCTGCCATCGACCAACCTCTGCACCCGGGTGACGATGGCCCGCAGCTGGCCCGGGCCGAGCTCGCCGACGGGTGTCCACGGCCACACGCGCTCCAGGTGCAGCACCTCCGCGTCCCACATCGTGCCGACGCCGGCGAGGTTGCGCTGGTCGAGCAGCGCCGCCCCGATGTGCCGGTCCGGGCGGCGCAGCAGGTTGGTGACGGCGACCTCGGGGTCCCAGTCGGGGCCGAGCAGGTCAGGGCCGAGATGTCCGACGAGGCGGCCTTCGTCGGCCGTGCGGACGAGGTCGATCATCCCGAGCTTGGTGCCGATCGCCGTGGCCGTCTCGCAGCCCACGACGGCGCGCACGTCCGTGTCCCGCAGGTGCCGCAGCGTCAGCCGCGCGGGGTCGTGCGTGCGCCACGACCCGTCCATCCGCAGGTGCGAGTGCAGCGTGAGCCCGTCGTCGAGCCGGTGCAGGATGTGCTTGCCGCGCGGGACGACCTCGACCGTGGTGCGCCCCCGCAGGTCGGCGGTGGCCAGCGAGGGCCAGCGCAGGTCGCAGTCGGTGACCACGCGCCCGGCCAGCGCCCGGTGGAGGCGCCGGGCGGTGCGCCATACGGCATCTCCCTCGGGCATGGGCTGATCCTGGCACGACCGGTCGTATGCCGGGAGCCCGGCGCGTCGCGGGGCTCAGGCGTCGGGCTGGAACCCGATCAGCCAGTGCAGCCCGAACCGGTCGATCACCTGCCCGTCCCAGTCGCCCCACGGGCGTCGCTGCAGGTCGTCGACGACGGTGCCACCGTCCGCGAGGGCGTCGAACCATCGCCGCGAGGTGTCGGGGTCGCCGGCACCGAGCAGGGCCAGCATGAGGCCGGTCGTGTGCACGGGGTCCTCGCCGTCGGCTGCGTCCGACCCGAAGATCGTGATCGGACCGGTCAGCTGGCCGTGCCCGATCGCGTCGAGGGGCTCGTCGGTGCGCTGGAGGTCGCCGCGGGTGTGCAGGCTCAGCTCCCCGCCAAAGATCCGCTGGTAGGCGCTGAGCGCCACTCGGGTCGTGCCGGGGAACGTGACGTAGGGGGAGGGAGCGCTCATGTGGACACCGTACACACCCAGCGGGCAGAAGGGGAGGGCCGGCGTCGAATCAGCCCTGGACGAGGCAGAAGGGGTGACCCGCTGGGTCGAGGTAGACGCGGAAGTCGCCCTCCTGCGTGGGCTGGTGCTCGTGCACCCGTGCGCCGAGCTCGAGGACGCGGCGCTCGGCGGCATCGATGGCAGGGACGCTCAGGTCCAGGTGGAACTGCTGCGGGTGTGCGCCACCGGGCCAGGTCGGGGCGACGTAGTCGTCGATGCGCTGGAAGGCCAGTGTCGCTCGCCCGTCCGGGTTGTCCTTCGAGACCCCGCCGCCCGGGGGGACGAGGTTGACCCAGTCGCGGTCGGCGCCGTCCCCCAGCTCGTAGCCGAGCAGGGCGCCGTAGAAGCGACCGAGCTCGAGGGCGTCTGGGCAGTCCAGGACGATGAGGTCGAGCTTGGGGGTGATGTCCATGGCAGGACCGTAGCGACGATTGCGGACGGCTCGCGTCCGGTAGCCGCGATCAACGGGGCTGCTCCGGGGGATAGGTGGGATAGGTGACCGAGGTGCCCTCGACATGGGCGAAGCAGGTGAGCGTGTGCTCGCTCGTCCTGGCCGGGCCCATGATGTCGACGACCTGCACCCCGCGGACCACAAGTGCGTCGGCCACGAGCGAGCGGTGGCACCGCCAGGGCACGGCCTCGGCGCACATGATGGCCGTCCGGCGCTCGCCCGCCAGGTCCACGAGATCGTCCACCGCCGCACCGAACTCGGGCGTCTGCATGTAGTCGGCGTAGCCGCGGAAGGACGCGTTGCGCCAGGCTCCGTTGACCGACTCCGGCACCCCCTTGCGCAGGCCGCCCAGATCCTTGCGATAGACGTACCGGACTCCGTGCTCCGGGAGCGAGCTCTCGAGGGCGTTCTGGGAGTACTGCGGGTTGTGGCGTGACCCCGGCACCGTGCGGATGTCGACCAGCTGGGTGATGTCGTGCTCGCGCAGCAGCCCGACGAGCTCCTCGATGGGGCGTGTCGAGTGCCCGACGGTCCAGATCGTCATGCGCCGAGCCCTGTCCAGCCCGTGTGCGGCCTCCATCCTGGCGTCGTCGCGAGCGGTGGAGCCGGCTCTGCTCGGTCGTCCCACGGTGTCACCGGCGCAGCCGCAGCCCGCGGGGGGTGTGGTGGAAGCCCGCGTCGGCCAGCGCCTGGACCAGGGGGTGGTCGGACCCGAGGAGCGCGGCGCCGTCGGCGCGCTCGACGCTGAGCCTGCCGAGCGCCCCACGATGCACCACGTCGGCCAGGGCCTTGGCGGCAGCGCCGAGGTCGGCGGGGTCCTCGCTGAAGGACAGCAGCGTCTTGCCGCCCCGCTCCACGTAGAGCACGAGCCGCCCGTCGACCAGGACGACGAGGGCGCCGGCCTTGCGTGCTGGACGATGCCTGCCGGCGTCGTCGGGACGCTCCGGCCAGGGGAGCGCGGCGCCGTAGACGTTGGCGGGGTCGGTGGCGGCCAGGACCAGGGCGGGACGCTCAGGCTGGGCGCCGCGTCGCTGAGCGCTCACCGACCAGGCGTCGCCGAGGTGCGCGAGCGGGCTGGCCGGCAGGCCGGCGCCCTGCTGGCCACCGGCCGTGTCGTCCAGGACCCGGCTGCCGGCGCGCAGGCGGTCCACCGCTCCCGCGGTCGCGAACTGGGACCCGCCCAGACCTTCCACGAAGTAGCCGCGTCGGACGCGGCCCGCCTCCTCTGCGGCCGCGAGGACGCGATAGACCGAGGCGAAGCCGCCCACGACCTCCTCGGCCACCGCACTGCCTCGGGTGACCACGCCGTAGCGGTCGAGCAGCAGCTCCGCCTGGGCCCACGCGCGGACGGTCGCGTCGGTCTCGGTGGCCGGCAGGACGCTCCAGCGTCCGACGCCGCGAGGGTCGGTGATGCGGACGGCGGAGGCGGGCCGAGCCAGACCGCTGCGTGGACCGCCCCCGCGCAGGGTGCCGAGCGTGCCTCGCCGCCCGCCGCGTCCGGACCGAGGTCCGCTGCGGCGCGGCTTGTGCGCCGTGTGGCCACCGTCGAGCAGGCCCCGCACGGCGGTGAACGTGTCGCCGGTGACGTGCCCACCCCAGACCAGGGCCCACAGGTCGTCGACGACCGTGGCGTCGGTGCCGCGTCCGAGAGCCGCGGCGAGGCCGGTGACGAAGTGTGCCCCGCCCAGCCGCAGGTGCTCGAGCAGCGCCAGCTGCTCGGCGCTGAGATCGGCGTCCGGGCCGGGGGCGGCCAGGGTCAGGTGGGAGGTGTCGGCCAGGTGCAAGGAGACCCAGCCGTCGTCTCCCGGCAGCGAGCCGTGGCCCTGCCACAGCACCTCACCGGTCGCCATCAGCTCGTCGAGCAGGGCAGGTGAGTAGTCGGGGACGCGGGCCGGCAGCACGAGCGTCTCCACGGCGCTGGCCGTCAGGCGCGCCCCGGCCAGCTGCTCCACGGCCCGGGCCACGGCCTCGACGCCGCGGCTCCGGTCGCCGATGCCGTGCCAGGCGGGCACGAAGCGCGCCAGGTCGGTGACCGGGACCGGCTCGACCTCGGCGCGCAACGCGGCCAGCGAGCGGCGCCGCAGCGTGCGCAGGACCTGCACGTCGCAGTACTCGATCCCGTGCTGGCCACCACCGAGCTGCTCGGGCAGCAGCTCCCCCTCGACGAGCTGCCCGCGGCCTACCAGACGAGCCAGGGCGTGCGTGGCGACCGAGGTGCCGAGGCCGAAGGCCGCGGCGACGGCCGCGGCCGTGAACGGCCCATGGGTGCGCGCGTAACGATGGACGAGCCCCCCGAGCGGGTCGTCGCCGCCGTCCAGCAGGCTGTCGGCGATGCCCGGAGGCACGGCCACCCCGAGCGCATCACGCAGCCGGCCCGCGTCCTCGACGACGGCCCAGCGCTCCTCGTCGCTGATGCGGACCCGCACGACGCGGCGTGCCGACTCGAGTGCCTCCAGCCAGGTCGCGGCCTGCCCCTCGTCCGGGTAGGCGTCCTCGTCGACGACGGCGCAGCGTGCCGCGACCTCCGGGGTCGTCAACGGCCCCACGACGCGCAGGAGGTCGGCGACACCCTCGGCGTCCCGGCACCGTCGACCCGGCGAGAGTCGTTGCAGGTCGGCCTCCGTCGCCGTGATGACCTCGGGATCCAGGAGGTCCCGCAAGGAGCTGCCGGCGTCCTGGCCGAGCAGGTCCGACAGCAGGTCGGCGTCGAGGGACAGCGCGGCGGCCCGGCGCTCGGCCAGGGGGGAGTCGCCCTCGTAAAGGTACTGGGCGACGTAGCCGAACAGCAGGCTCTTGGCGAACGGCGACGGTGTGGGCGTCTCGACCTCGACGACGCGGACGTCCCTCGACCGGACGCGCGTCATCAGGTCGATCAGGCCGGGGACGTCGAAGACGTCCTGGAGACACTCGCGCACGGCCTCGAGCACGATGGGGAAGGACGGGTAGCGGCTGGCCACCTCGAGCAGCTGGGCGGAGCGCTGCCGCTGCTGCCACAAGGCCTGGCGCTTGCCGGGCTGCCGCCTCGGCAGCAGCAGGGCGCGGGCGGCGCACTCCCGGAACCGCGCGGCGAACACGGCGGAGCCGCCGATCTCGGCCGTCACGAGGGCCCGCACGTCGTCCGGGTCGAGGGTGATCAGGTCGACGATCTCGCGGGTCCAGCCCGAGACGTCACCGGCATCCCCGTCCGGCCCGTCGTGCCCGTCGAAGGCGTCGTCCAGGTCGGGCAGGCGCAGGATGATGCCGTCGTCGGCGTTCATCGCCTGCACGTCGTAGCCGAACCGCTCGCGGAAGCGGGCCGCCACGGCGAGGGCCCAGGGCGCGTGCACCTGCTGGCCGTAGGGGGAGTGGATCGCGATCCGCCAGTCCCCGATCTCGTCGCGGAAGCGCTCCACCACGACGGTCCGGTCGTCGGGCACCACGCCCGTCGCCTCGCGCTGCTCGCCGAGATAGTCGACGAGGTTGTCGGCCGCCCAGGCGTCCAGCCCCCCGTCGGACAGCCGTCGTATGGCGTCCTCCCGCGGCAGCCGGGAGAGCTCGCGCAGCTGTGCCCCCACCGCCGCCCCGAGCTCGGCCGGGCGCCCGAGCTGGTCGCCCTTCCAGAACGGCAGCCGCCCGGGCTGGCCCGGGGCCGGGGTGACGAGCACCCGGTCGTGCGTGATGTCCTCGATCCGCCAGGCCGTCGAGCCGAGGGTGAAGACGTCGCCGACCCGCGACTCGTAGACCATCTCCTCGTCGAGCTCGCCCACGCGGCGGCCGGGTCCGTCGCCGGTGGCGAGCATGACGGCATACAGCCCGCGGTCGGGGATGGTGCCGCCGCTGGTGACGGCCAGCCGCTGAGCACCGGGACGACCGGACACGGTGTCGGCGACGCGGTCCCAGACGATCCGGGGACGCAGCTCGGCGAACTCGTCGTCGGGGTAGCGCCCGGCGAGCATGTCGAGGGTGGCCTCGAGGACGGACCGGGGCAGGGACGCGTAGGGCGCCGCTCGCCGGACCAGCTGCTCGACGTCGCCCACGGTCCAGTCGTCCAGCGCGCACATGGCCACGATCTGCTGGGCGAGGACGTCGACGGGGTTGGCGGGGATGCGCAGCGCCTCGATCGCGCCGGCGCGCATGCGGTCGATGACCACGGCGGTCTGGACCAGGTCGGCGCGGTACTTGGGGAAGAACACGCCCCGGGAGACCGCCCCCACCTGGTGCCCGGCGCGGCCGACACGCTGCAGGCCGCTGGCCACGCTCGGGGGGCTCTCGACCTGGACCACGAGGTCCACCGCGCCCATGTCGATGCCGAGCTCGAGCGAGCTGGTGGCGACCACGGCGGGCAGGTGGCCGGACTTGAGAGCCTCCTCGATCTCCTGGCGGTGCTCCTTGCTCACGGATCCGTGGTGGGCCCGCGCCAGCACCGGTGCGGCGCCGTGGCTCTGCCCGGCCTGCCCCATGAGGTGCGCGGGGGTGCCGTGGGTGAGACGGGCAGGGGCGGGCAGACCGTCCGGGGCGATGGCGGCGGGCTCCGGCACACGGCCGTCCTCCTCCTCCTCGGCGGGCTCCGGCACACGGCCGTCCTCCTCCTCCTCGGCGGGCTCCGGCACACGGCCGTCCTCCTCCTCCTCGGCGGGCGAGAGCCGCTCCTCCCACAGCTCGTTGAGACGTGCGGTGAGGCGTTCGGCCAGCCGTCGTGAGTTGGCGAAGACGAGGGTCGAGCGCTGCTGGGCGACGAGGTCGACGATGCGTTCCTCGACGTGGGGCCACACCGAGGCGGCCCGGCGCGGGTCCGTGTCGCCGGGTCCGTCGAGGTCGACCGGCGCGGCGGCTCCGAGCTCGGCCAGGTCGGGGACCGGCACGACGACCTGCAGGTCCCACTCCTTGGTCGAGGGGGGCTGGACGACGCTGACGGGCCGACCGCCCGCGAGGTAGCGCGCCACCTCCTCGACCGGGCGCACGGTCGCCGACAGGCCGACGCGGGTCGCGGGACGGTCCAGCAGGGCGTCGAGGCGCTCGAGGGACAGGGCGAGATGGGCCCCGCGCTTGGTGCCGGCGACGGCGTGGACCTCGTCGAGGATCACCGTCTCGACCCCGCGCAGGCTCTCTCGCGAGGCGGACGTGAGCAGCAGGAAGAGCGACTCGGGGGTGGTGATCAGCACGTCGCTCGGGCGGCGTTGGAAGGCGCGGCGGTCGGCGGCCGGGGTGTCCCCGCTGCGCACCGACACCGTCACCTCGGGGGGCGGGACGCCCAGCCTGCGAGCGGCGTGCTCGATGCCGACCAGGGGCGAGCGGAGGTTGCGCTCGACGTCGACGGCGAGCGCCTTCATCGGGGAGACGTAGAGGACGCGGCAGCGGCGCAGGGGGTCCTCGGGCGGCGGGGTCGCTCCCACCTGGTCCAGCGCCCACAGGAACGCGGCCAGGGTCTTGCCCGACCCGGTGGGGGCGACGACGAGGGTGTGCTGACCGGTCGACACGGCCTCCCACGCTCCGGTCTGGGCCGGGGTGGGCGCGGGGAAGCTGCTCCGGAACCACGCGCGGGTGGCGGGGGAGAAGCGGTCGAGGACGTCGCTGGTCATGGTGCGTCCAAGAGTGCCACGGGGGTCCGACATACCCCTGCTGCCCACGGCGCGACGACGAGGAGGTCCCCGACCAGCCGGCTGGGGACCTCCTCGATGGTGCTGCGCTCGGGCGTGGTGCCCGTGCTCGTGTCAGCGGCGGGTGTCGTCACCCAGGCCGTCGCGACGCGTGCCGCCGAGGCCGTCACGATCGGTGTCGGTGGTGCGGATCGCGGTGTCGCGGTCGACGTTGCCGTGGGTGACGTTGGTGTCGTGGTGCGTGCCCACGTGCTCGGTGCGGGTGTTGCGGTGGTCCACGTGGTCAGCGGTGTGGACCTCGTGCTTCTTGTTCTTCTTGAGCAGGCCGGCCAGGCCCAGCAGGCCGAGAAGGCCCCACAGGCCGGTCTTGTCGGACTCGGTCGTGGTGGTGGTCGTGGTGACCGAGGTGCTCGGCGAGGGCGTGGCCGTGTCGGCCATGGCGGCACCCGCGGGGACGACGGCGAAGGCCGTGGCGGCGACGGCGGTGAGGATGGTCTTGCGCATGATGATCAAACCTTTCGATCGGGGAGCGGGTCGACGGTGTCGTCGACGGAGCTGGAGGGGGACTGCTCAGTGAGAGCGGTCGTCGGTCCGGTTGGCCGTGGTGGCCTGGGTCGAGGTGGCACGCGTGGCGCCGGAGGCGCGACGCTGGTCGACCGCCTGCTTGCCCTTGAGCAGGCCGGCAAGGCCGAGGGCACCGAGGAGGCCGGCGAGGCCCCACATGCCGGAGTTGTCGTCGGCCACCTTGTCGTCGGCGGCGACGACGGTGACGCTGGGTGCGTGCTGGGCAGGCTGAGCAGCCATCGAGGGGGCAGCAGCGGCAGTGACCGAAGCGGCTCCGATCACGGCTGCGGCACCCAGGCGGGTCATGGTGCGGCGCATGATTTTCCTTTCGTCGTAAGGTCGTTCGCTCTTTGTACTGCTTCATGTTTGCCAGGTGAGGGCAGGCTCATGCGGGAGGTTGGATGCGATCCATGTCACAGTCTGCGCGAGGTGTAACAGGTCACCCTGCGTACTCGTGCTGGTCACAGGCTCGGCGACTCCTGAGCGAACCGCGGCTTGCGTGACGCCGTTCGGGTGGCGAGTTGCACCTTCGTGACCTGAGCGACATGGTGTGCGGATGCGCCTGTCCGACCTCCGACGGCTCCTGGACGAGGAGTTCGGGCCCGGTTATGCCCCGACCGTGGCCGCCGACCACCGCATCTCCGGCCTCGGCAGCCGCACGGCGGACGAGGCCGTCGCCGACGGGGTCCAGCCACGCACCGTCTGGTTGGCCCTGTGCGACGACTTCGAGGTCCCGGAGTCCCGCCGGCTCGGACGCGATCGCCCGCTGCGGCGCGACGCACCGCTGGACTGACGCCCGCGAGCAGGTCGTATGCCGGGTCCCGCCGTCTCGGTAGGGTCGCCCCCATGACGACCGGCGCCGCATCCCGCACCACCCGACCGGACTGGGACGACTACTTCCTGGGGGTCGCGGACGCCGTCGCCGTGCGGGCCGACTGCCGACGTCGTCAGGTCGGGGCCGTCATCGTCTCGGAGGACCGCCGGATCATCTCGACCGGCTACAACGGCGCGCCCTCGGGGCACCCGGGCTGCCTGGACGGCCACTGCCCGCGCGGGCTGCTGACCTACGAGCAGACACGCGAGTTCACCGACTACGACACGGGCCCGGGCCGGTGCGTCGCCGTGCACGCCGAGGCCAACGCGCTGCTCTACGCCCGGGCGGACTGCCGCGGGGCGACGGCATACGTCACGGCCCGTCCGTGCCCGACCTGCCGCAAGCTCCTCGCCGGGGCCGGTGTGGTGCGCTCGCTGCACCGTGAGCCGGAGGGGCGCGTCATCGAGGACGACCTGTCCCGACCCATCGTGCTCTGACCGTCCCAGGGTCGCGCGACACGCAGCGCGCCAATGCCCGACATCGAAATTGTGTTCGGTAGAGTCATCCACAGGAGCTCCGGCCGAGCGCAGCATCGTCCACAGGTCGTCACGACCCAGGGAGGGTCTGTCAGTGGTGGCTCCTAGCGTCTGACCCGAGACATCAACCACGTCACGGGTTGCCGGTGGGCGCGATCCGACGAGAGACAAGGACAGCAGTCATGGCAGCAGTCACCCCCATCAAGGGTTCCAAGGCCCCGGCCGACCCCAAGGACGCGAAGTTCCAGGCGCTGTCCTCGGTCCTCGGGCAGATCGAGAAGTCGCACGGCAAGGGCGCGGTCATGCGCCTCGGCGACGACGTCCGGCCCCCGATCGAGGTCATCCCGACCGGGTCGATCGCCCTCGACGTGGCCCTCGGGATCGGCGGCCTCCCGCGCGGTCGTGTCATCGAGATCTACGGCCCCGAGTCCTCGGGAAAGACCACGGTCGCCCTGCACGCGGTGGCCAGCGCCCAGCGCAACGGAGGCATCGCCGCGTTCATCGACGCCGAGCACGCCCTCGACCCGGAGTACGCCAAGAAGCTCGGCGTCGACACGGACGCCCTGCTGGTGTCCCAGCCCGACACGGGCGAGCAGGCGCTCGAGATCGCGGACATGCTGATCCGCTCCGGCGCGCTCGACATCATCGTCATCGACTCCGTGGCGGCCCTGGTGCCCCGCGCCGAGATCGAGGGCGAGATGGGCGACAGCCACGTCGGCCTGCAGGCCCGACTCATGAGCCAGGCGCTGCGCAAGATCACCGGTGCCCTGTCCACGAGCGGCACCACCGCGATCTTCATCAACCAGCTCCGCGAGAAGATCGGCGTCATGTTCGGCTCGCCCGAGACGACGACCGGTGGCAAGGCGCTGAAGTTCTACGCCTCGGTGCGCCTGGACGTCCGCCGCATCGAGACGCTCAAGGACGGCGCCGACGCGGTCGGCAACCGCACCCGCGTCAAGGTCGTCAAGAACAAGGTGAGCCCGCCGTTCAAGCAGGCCGAGTTCGACATCATCTACGGCGAGGGCATCTCGCGCGAGGGTGGCCTCATCGACATGGGGGTCGAGCAGGGCTTCGTCCGCAAGGCCGGCGCCTGGTACACCTACGAGGGCGACCAGCTCGGGCAGGGCAAGGAGAACGCCCGTCAGTTCCTCAAGGACCACCCCGAGGCCGCGGACGAGATCGAGCGCAGGATCAAGGAGAAGCTCGGCATCATCAAGCCGATCGACGCTCCCGTCTCCGAGATCCCTGCGGTCGAGCCCCCGGTCGAGTTCTGAGTCGTATGCCGGACCCCACCGCCCCAGGGCGTGGGAGCTGGAGCGGGGTCGCCTCGTGGGATCACACCCAGGAGACCGGCCCCGCTGCCGTCCCGCCGCCCCATCCCGTCGACCGACCGGATCTCGAGGCGCACGTCCTCACCGACCGGTCAGATCCCGACGCCCTCGGTGCCGCCGATCGGTCAGTTCCGGACGCGAGGCTCGAACGCGCCCGCGAGGCCTTGGCGCGTGCGGAGTCCGGTGCGGCGCAGGGCGTTCCGGACCTCCTGCCCCGGGATGCGCAGGTCGCCCCCGCCACCTGGGAGGACCTGCGCACCGAGGGGCGTGAGGAAGCCAAGGCGCTGACCGCACCGAAGGCGCCGAGGGCGCGTTCGGGGCGCGGCGGCGCGGCGATCGGCGGCAAGCGCGAACGATCCAAGCCCCGGCGCAGGGGCCGGGCCGAGGACCCGCCCGCGGAGGGCGCGGCCGCCGTCGACGCCGAGCCCGACCACGAGGACGTCGCGCGGCAGATCGTGCTGCGCCAGCTGGCCATGGCACCCCGCAGTCGCGCGCAGCTCGAGACCAAGCTCCGCCAGCGTGACTGCCCCGAGGACGTCATCACCCGCGTCCTCGACCGGATGACCGAGGTGGGGCTCGTGGACGACGAGGCCTACGCCGCCATGCTCGTCCGCTCGCAGCAGGCGACCAAGGGCCTGGCCAAGCGCGCCCTCGCTCACGAGCTGCGCAAGAAGGGCATCGACAAGGATCTGGCCGACGCTGCCCTGGACGAGGTCGATCCGGAGGAGGAGCGTCGCACCGCGCGCGAGCTGGTGGACAAGAAGCTGCGCTCGATGGGCGGCCTGACGGTGGAGGTCCAGACACGTCGCCTCGCCGGCATGCTCGCGCGCAAGGGTTACGGCTCGGGTGTGGCCTACTCCGTCATCCGCGACGCGATCGCGGACGCCCCGGAGCATCAGCGCGACTAGCCCTCGCAGCTGGGGTGGTGGTGGCGGCCGCGGAGGTGAAGCGTGAGGCGGTCACAGCGAGTGCAGAGGCCTCTGGGCAGCGGGAATCGCGCGCACGTCGACGATCTCCTTGCCGTAGGGGAACAGCGTCACCGGGATGAGCTTGAGGTTGGCGACGGCCAACGGGATCCCGATGATCGTGACCGCCTGCGCGGCAGCGGTGGTGAGGTGGCCGAGCGCCAGCCACCACCCGGCGATCAGGAACCACACGAGGTTGGCCACCCCGGACACCGGCCCCGCCCCGGGGGTCGTGACGACCGCCCGGCCGAACGGCCACAGCGCATAGCTCGCCATCCGGAACGACGCCACCCCGATGGGGATGGTCACGATGAACACGCACGCGATGATGCCCGCGATGACATAGGTCAACCACAGCCAGAAGCCGCAGAACACGACCCAGATGACATTGAGGAGCAGGCGCACGGTGACCTCCGAGGTGACGGGTGGGGTGCTGTCACCAGGGTCGACGTGCGGCACGCTGACGGTGTTCCCGCCAGGTCCGGATCTCAGGGGCGCCTCAGGGATGTCCCGCAACCCCGTCAGCCTCTGAGCGTCAGTTCCGGACCAGCAGGGACGCCGCCGGGTAGGTCGTCGAGCCTGCGCCCCTTCGACTCACCGTCACGCGGTCGAAACCGTCGGACAGCGATCCGTCAGCATCCTTCACATCCGAGCCCATGGGTTCACCTGGCCACCAGGCCACGACCCACCCGTCGACCACGGTCGCCGTCACGTCGCCCCGTGCCGCGGTGTGCACGACGACCCTGGTCACATCCGGCAGCACGCGCCCGGCCACCTCGCGAACGATCGGGTCACCATCGTCGCGGGCAGACGCGCCGGCACGCGTGAGGACGATCCCGGTGGACGAGGGCGGGGCGGGCAGAGCCATAGGTCCGGCGAGCCCCCCGGAGGCCTCGCGGTGCCACCGCTGGTCGTGCAGACAGGTGACCGGGCCCTTGGACGTGGTGAGCAGGGCGAGCACCCAGTCCCCACGGCGCTCGGTGAGCACGACGGTCGAGGGGATGCGGTCGCTGCCGTTCTGGCTGACCCAGAAGTGGCACTGCTGCGCGGACTCGCTGTCCCGGACGGCGTTGGTGGCGTCAGGGGTGGGGCTCCAGCCCGCGGTTGCGGAGTCGGAGCCACGCAACGCGGGGGCCACGAAGGTCAGGCTGGCTGCCGCGGCAGCTCCGACAGCGAGGAGGACGGCACGCCGACGCCTGGTTCGCCTCGTCGGCCCCATCTGGGTGCGCCGAGGAGCGGCGAGAATGCCGGCCAGCACATGATGGCTGCCTCGCGAGGCGGCCACGTCCCTGGCTGGGTCGAGGGGGCGCAGGGCATCGTCGAGCTGCAGGTCGTTCATCGTGAGGCTCCTTCGCATGGCGTGGTCGTCGTCCGTGAGGGGCCGGGACTCGTGACCCGCGCGGGGCTTGCGGTCAGGTGGGGGTGAGCGCGAAGCGCCTTGCGGGCTCGGCTCAGGCGCAGTCGGTAGGCGAGCGCCGAGATGTCGAGGACAGCGCCCGCCTGCGTGGCATCCAGCCCGTCCCAGACCGTCAGAGCGAGGACCTCCTGCTGGGCTGGCGTCAGCCGCGCCCACGCGGCGGAGAGGTCGGCGCGGAGCACCGCCTCGTCCTCGGTGACCCCGGATGGCAGCGGGGCGGTCTTCGTCATACGGACCGCGAGAGCCCCCCCGGCGTCCAGCCGACCGGGCCGCGTTGAGGAGCTGGTTGCGGGCTATCCCGTAGACCCAGGCGCGCCGGCCGTCGTGGCTGAGGGGCGCGTCGTCGAACCGTCGCCAGGCAGTGAGCAGGGCGTCGGCCGCCACGTCCTCGGCGCTGGCGGTATCGGTCCGGCGGGCGCAGAACCTCACGAGGTCGTCGTGCACGTCGTCGAACAGTGCGCTGAACGCCGTCGCGGCCGGCCCCGACAGATCGGAGGGGGGTGGGTGCTCCATGCCCCCTCCTTGTCCGGCCGGATGCCAAGTGTTTCACCTCGTCCCGACCTGCGACGCGCGCCCGCCCCGACCTAGGCTGGGAGACCCCCGACCCAAGGAGTCCCCGTGAGCGACCCGGCGTTCGAGATCGACATCGACCAGGCGGAGCAGCCGATCGTGCTCGCCCTCGACGTGGGGTCCACCGCCAGCCGTGGAGCGTTGTACGACGCCGCGGGGCGCCCGGCGGGCAAGCGGGCCAAGCGGCCGCACGCCTTCACGACCGCCACGGACGGCACCTCGACGATCGACCCCGACGAGGTGGTCGCCGAGCTGACCGAGATCATCGAGGAGCTGCTCGAGCAGGTGGGCGGCACGACGGTCGGGGGCGTCGCGATCGACACCTTCGCGTCGTCGCTGGTCGGCGTGGCCGAGGACGGGTCGCCGCTGACCCCCTGCATCACGTATGCCGACGCCCGCTGCGCGGACGAGGTCGCCGTCCTGCGCGAGGAGCTGGACGAGGCGGACGTCCAGCAGCGAACGGGCACCCGCATCCACACGAGCTATCTCGCGCCGCGGCTGCGGTGGTTCGCCCAGGAGCAGCCCGACCTGGCCGCGCAGGTGAGTCGCTGGATGTCGCTGGGGGAGTATGTCCTCCACCGGCTCATCGGGACCGCGGACCCGGGCACCTCGACGGCCGCGTGGACCGGCCTGCTCGACCGTCGGACGGGGGAGTGGGACGAGCGTCTGCTCGAGGTCGCCGGGGTGACGGCCGAGCAGCTGGGCAGGCCACGTGACCCCAGCGACACCCTCACGCCGGTCGTCGACGTGGGTGGCCGCTGGCCGGCCCTTGCGGAGGCTCGCTGGTTCGCGCCGATCACCGACGGGTTCGCCAGCAACCTCGGCAACGGTGCGACGGGGCCCGACACCGTGGTGGCGAGCCTCGCCACGAGCGGCGCGATGCGGGTGCTGATCGAGGGGGCGCCGGACGCGCTCCCGACCGGGCTGTGGAACTACCGCGTCGACGACCACCGCTCGCTCGTGGGCGGAGCTCTCAACGACGTCGGCCGGGCCGTGACCTGGGCCGAGGAGACGCTCCGGCTGCCCGAGGAGCGCGACGGGCTCGACGTCGTCCTGAGGGCTGTGCCGGACGCGGGGACCCCCTTGGTGCTGCCCTTCCTCACCGGCGAGAGGTCGACCGGCTGGGCCGGCGGCGCTCGGGCGGCCGTGACGGGTCTGACCGTCTCGCACCAGGCAGCTGAGATCTTCCGCGCGCTGATGGAGGGCGTGGTGCTGAGCTATGCCCGCCTGGCGGTCCAGCTCGAGGAGGCGGCCGGCGCCCCCGAGCGCATCCTCGCGAGCGGCCGCGTCGGGCAGGACCTGCCAGGCCTGTTCGCCCTGCTCGCCCACGCCGTCGGCAAGCCCGTCACCCCCGTGACCATCAAGCGCGTCACCCTCCACGGCACGGCCCTGCACGCCCTCGAGGTGCTGGCTCCCGACGTCGAGCGAGCCGCCCCGACGACGGGCGACACCGAGCAGCCCGAGGCGGACGCCACCCGGCACTTCGCGGACCGGCTCGCCCGGTTCGAGGAGCTCTACGCCGCGATCGTCGCCCCCACTCCCCGCCACTGACCTCACGAGGGCAGGCGGCGGGCGGCCGGCATACGGTCCCCGTGGCCCTCTTGAGCGCGCGGGGGGCACGATGCGGACGCGACGCACGGCCCGGGTCGTGGGCGGCTAGGGTCGCGGGGTGTCCTCTCGTGCTGACCTGCGCTGGCTGCTGCCTGGCTTCGTCGCGGTGGCGCTGGTGTGCCGGCTGCCGATCACCAGCCTGCCACCCGCGCTGGCGACCATCAGCCGGGACCTCCAGCTCACGCCGACGCTCGCGGGGCTGACGACCACGCTGCCGCTGATCTGCTTCGGGCTGTTCGCGTTCGTGACGCCGTTCCTGGTGGCGCGGTGGGGGACCGAGCGCACGCTGCTCGCGGCCACCGCGCTGACCGTGGCGGGCGTGGTGGTGCGCAGCCTGCCGACCACGCCCACCTTCTACCTCGGCACCGTCGCCCTCGGTCTCGGGATCGCCGTCATGAACGTCGTCCTCCCGGCCGTCGTCCGCAGCCGCTTCCCGGACCAGGTGCCGCAGCGGATGAGCCTCTACACCGTGTGCATGATCAGCGGCGCCTCCGCGGCGGCCGCAGCCACGGCGCCCCTGCTCCAGCACGGCCTGTCCTGGTCGTGGACCCTCGCGATCTGGGTGCTGCCCCTCACGGCGGCGCTGGTCCTGTGGGCCGCCGCCACCCGGGAGGTCGTGCGCCACCCGACCGGCGGTCACGCCTCGACCCCGCAGGCGCCGACGGGTATGGCGCACGTCGTGCGTCACCCGCGCACCTGGTGGACGGCTGCGTTCATGGGTCTGCAGTCGCTCTGCTTCTACATGCCGCTCACCTGGCTGCCCGCGATCCTGCGCAGCCACGGGGTGGCCCCCGCGACGGCGGGCGTCATGCTCGGGGTCTACATGGGCCTCGGGATCCCCGGCAGCTTCCTCGGACCGCGTATGGCGACGCACCGTCATGCCCCTCGCGTCCTCGCGGCGTTCTTCGCGGCGTACGCGCTGGGGGTCGTGGCGCTGCTGGGCAGCGCGACCACCGCGCTGCTCGGCGTGGTGGTCATGGGGTTCGGGCAGGGCGCGGGGATCGCCATCGCGCTGACCTTCATCGCGCAGCAGCGCGACCCGCACGACGTGCCCGCCGTCTCGGCCTTTGCCCAGGGCACGGGCTTCCTGCTGGCCGCGGTCGGCCCGGTGACGGCCGGCGCGGTCTACCAGGCCAGCGGGAGCTGGACCGTGCCCGTGCTGCTCATCCTCGCCGTCGCGCTGGCCCAGGCCGTGAGCGGCCTCGTCCTGTCACGGCCCGCCGCGGGCGCCGTATCGTCGTCGGGCGCGCCCACCCGCTAGCACTCAGGCCGGGCCCGGGGCCAGGTGCTCGCCGAAGAACGCCTGGATCCGCCCCCACGCGTCCTCCCGCGTCTGTGGCGAGGCCCCGAACCCCGCCACGCGCAGCAGGGGAGAGAGGACCGCCGGGCCGGGCGGCGCGTCGTTGAGGAAGGCGTGCCCCGCGTCCGGGTAGGAGACCACGTCGTGCGCCACGCCCGCCGACGCGAGCCTGGACCGGAGCGTGGCCGCAGCGCCCCGCAACGACGGGTCCTTCTCGCCATACGACCCGACGACCGGACAGCTGCGCGAGAGGTCCTCGGGCACCTGGCCGTAGTTGGCGCTCGCGACGTCGTAGCGGTCGCGGTCGCAGGCCAGCAGGGCGAAGCCCCCGCCCATGCAGAAGCCGATCACCCCCGCACGCCCGGTGCACCAGGGCTGCGCGACCGCCCAGAGCCTGGCCGTCTCGAGGTCGACGAACGCCCGGCCCGTCCCGGACTGCATGGCCCGCATCGTCGCGACGAGGCACCGTTTGGCGCCGCCGTCGGCATACAGGTCGGGCACCACGACGACATAGCCCCAGCCGGCGATCCGGTCGGCGTGGCTGCGCATGTCGTCGTTGACGCCGAAGGCCTCCATCGCCATCACGACGGCCGGCCACGGACCCGACCCCTCCGGTCGAGCGACGTAGGCACGGAGCCGCTGCGAGCCCCCTCGCGCCCGGGATGCCTCGGCCAGGTCGATACCGCCAGTCACGAGCGTCATGGCTGCCAGGCTAGCTCTCGTCCGTGGCTGGCCTATCCTGGGTGACGCGATGAAGACCTATGACGTACGCACCCACGGGTGCCAGATGAACGTTCACGACTCCGAGCGACTGGCCGGCCTCCTCGAGACGGCGGGCTATGTCGACCTCGCGAGCCTCCCGACCGACGAGCGGCCCCCGACGGCCGACGTGGTGGTCTTCAACACCTGCGCCGTGCGCGAGAACGCCGACAACAAGCTCTACGGCAACCTCGGCCAGCTGCGTCCGGCCAAGCTCGCCAACCCCGACCTGCAGATCGCCGTCGGCGGCTGCATGGCGCAGAAGGACCGCGACACCATCGTCAAGCGGGCCCCCTGGGTCGACGTCGTCTTCGGCACCCACAACATCGGGTCCCTGCCGGCCCTGCTCGACCGCGCGCGCCACAACAAGGAGGCGCAGGTCGAGATCCTCGAGTCGCTCGAGACCTTCCCCTCGACGCTTCCGACGCGCCGCGACTCCGCCTACGCCGGCTGGGTGTCGATCTCGGTGGGCTGCAACAACACCTGCACCTTCTGCATCGTGCCGGCGCTGCGCGGCAAGGAGCAGGACCGGCGTCCCGGCGACATCCTCGCCGAGTGCCGCGCCCTGGTGGAGCAGGGCGTCGTCGAGATCACCCTGCTCGGCCAGAACGTCAACTCCTACGGCGTCGAGTTCGGTGACCGCGGGGCCTTCGCCAAGCTGCTGCGTGCGACCGGCGAGATCGAGGGCCTGGAGCGCGTCCGCTTCACGAGCCCCCACCCGGCCGCGTTCACCGACGACGTGATCGACGCGATGGCCGAGACGCCCAACGTCATGCCGAGCCTGCACATGCCGCTCCAGGCCGGCTCCGACCGCGTGCTCAAGGAGATGCACCGGTCCTACCGCTCCGAGAAGTTCCTCGGCATCCTCGACCGCGTCCGCGACCGGATCCCGCACGCCGCCATCACGACCGACCTCATCGTCGGCTTCCCCGGCGAGACCGAGGCGGACTTCGCGGAGACGCTGCGGGTGGTCGAGGCGTCCCGCTTCTCGAGCGCGTTCACCTTCCAGTACTCCATCCGCCCCGGCACGCCCGCCGCCACCATGGACGACCAGGTGCCCAAGGCCGTGGTGCAGGAGCGCTTCGACCGGCTCATCGCCCTGCAGGACCGGATCTCCTGGGAGGAGAACCGCAGGCAGGAGGGGCGCACGGTCGAGGTGCTGGTCGCGCCGTTCGAGGGGCGCAAGGACGCCGAGACCGCGCGGATGTCCGGCCGCGCGCGCGACAACCGCCTCGTGCACTTCGCGGTGCCCGAGGGGGCCGAGCGCGCCCGGCCGGGCGACGTGGTCGAGGTCGACGTGACGTATGGCGCCCCCCACCACCTCGTCGCGGACGGGGCGCTCGCGGGAGGGACCTATCGCGCGCGTCGCACGGCGGGCGGGGACGCCTGGACCGCGCTGCAGGACGCGCCGGTGCCGGGCAAGCCCGCGGTCTCGCTGGGGATGCCGTCGATCGGCAGGCCCGCCGCGAGCGCGGTCACGGTGCGCAGCGGCCCCGCCTGCGGCGCCTGACCTGACCTCAGTCGGGCATCCCGCTGCCGGTCACCGCTCCGGTGCCGGTGTCGGTCGACCCCTCGGTCGCGGCCT
Source organism: Arsenicicoccus sp. UBA7492 (assembly GCF_002479615.1). Taxonomy (NCBI): domain Bacteria; kingdom Bacillati; phylum Actinomycetota; class Actinomycetes; order Micrococcales; family Intrasporangiaceae; genus Arsenicicoccus; species Arsenicicoccus sp. UBA7492. The sequence goes on from NZ_DLOE01000048.1 coordinate 22,264, forward strand.
GCTGCATCTGGCCGTGGTCGGCGTCGGGGGAGTCGTGGGCGATGTCGGCCTGGCCGGGGGCTGCCTCCGCGGCGGCCTCCTGCGCGGCCTTGGCACCCTCGGGCAGCTGCTCGTCACGCATCTCGGTCATGGTGTGGCTCCTTCGAGTCGATCGGTGCCCTCCACCCTAGGCACCGCGAGGCCGCTGCGGGGCCTTCGCCCGGACCAGAGCACGCCCGCGATCACGAGGACACCGCCGAGCAGCTCGATCGCGGTGGGGCGCTCGCCGAGCACCAGCCAGGCGGTGAGGATCCCGACGACGGGGACGAGCAGCGAGTATGGCGCCACCACCCCCGCCGGGTGCCGCGCCATGAGCCACACCCAGATGCCGGAGCCGACGACGGTGCCGAGCAGCACGGTGTAGGCGAGGCCGACCCACGCCGGCGCCGCCGCGGCCGACACCGACGTGCCGAGGGACGACGCGATGCGCGCGGGCCCTTCCACCAGCAACGACAGCACCAGCATGGGCAGCGGCGGCACCACGGACATCCATAGGGTCAGGTGCAGGGGCTTGGGCGCGCGCGCCAGGCGGCTGCACAGGTTGCCGAAGGCCCACCCCAGCCCGCCGAGCACCACCAGCACGAAGGGCAGCACGCTCGTCGCCGTCGCCCGTGACACGCCGACCAGCACGAGCCCACCCACCGCCACGGCGATCCCGACGCGTTGCGTCAGCCCCACCCGCTCGCCGAGCAGCAGCGCACCCAGCACCACGGTGAACGGCGCCGACGCCTGGAGCACGAGCGACGCCAGGCCGGCCGGGAAGCCCATGGCCATGCCGAGGTAGAGCCCGATGAACTGCACCGTCCCGAACCCCAGCCCGTAGCCGACCAGCCACGTCAGCGGCACGTCGGGACGGGGCACGAGCAGGATCGTGGGCACCGCGATGATCGCGAAGCGCAGGGCGACGAGGAACAACGGCGGGAACTGCTCCAGCGAGGTGTGGATCGCCAGGAAGTTGACGCCCCAGAGCACGGCCACGAGGGCCGCGAGGGCGCGGTGGGTCATCGGCATGCACCCATCGTCCGGCTCCGCGACCGTTCAGGGCAAGCGACGATCCATGACGCAAAGCATTAGGTTGGCTTCATGGATCTGCGTCACCTCGAGCTCCTCCGTGACCTGGCCGACCGCGGGACCCTGGCCGCCGTCGCCGCGGCCACCCACCGCACGCCCTCCGCGGTCTCCCAGCAGCTGCGCACCGCGGAGCGGGAGATCGGGGTGCGCCTCGTCGAGCCCGACGGCCGGCGCCTCCGGCTGACGCCCGAGGGCCGCCTGCTCGCGGCCGGCGCGGACGAGGTCGGCGAGGTGCTCGCCCGGGTCCATGGACGGCTCGACGAGCTCGTCGGCACCCCCGCCGGCACGGTCAGCATCGGCACGCTGCCCAGCGCCGGAGAGGCGCTGCTGCCCGGTCTCCTCCAGCGCCTCAGCAGCACGCAGATCCACTTGGAGATCGACGACTTCGACGTCCCCGAGGCGGAGTTCGCGGTGCGGGCCCGCGACGTGGACGTGGTGGTGGCGCACAGCCTCACGCCGGGGGCGGCGAGCGTCCAGGACGGTCGCGTGCGCCGCGTCATCGCCCGCGAGCCCATCGACGTGGCGCTGCCCGCGAGCCATCCGCTCGCGGGACGCGCGACCCTGCGCCCTGCGGACCTCGCCGGCACGACCTGGGTGGGCGTGCCGGTCGGCTACCCCTTCGACACGGTCATGGGGAGCATCGAGCGTGACCTCGGGGCGACCCTGGAGCGCCGCTACCGCCTGCGCGACAACCGGCTGGTCGAGTCGCTGGTGGCGTCCGGCGAGGGACTGGGTCTCCTCCCTCGTTTCACCACGCGATCACGCCAGGGGGTCGTCATACGGCCTCTGCAGGGTGTCCGGGCGCACCGCTCGATCTTTGCGCTGTCCCGCCGGGAGCGGCACGAGCGCCTGGCCGTGCGCACCGTCGTGGACCTGCTGGTCGAGGTCGGCCGCGATCTCGTGCGGGCACGGGGAGAGGCCGCCACCCGCGAGGGGTGACGGCCTCTCGCGTCGTGAGGCGACGGCCGGAGCCGTCAGCGGGACGACGTCACTGGCTGCTGTCGCCGACGCGCTCGTCGCCCTGCTGCTGGACAGAGTCGATCTTGTCGGAGTGCTGCCCACCAGTGCGCTCGTCGAGCTGGTCGCCAGCTCGCTCGATGCCCTGGTCGGAGAACTGCTCGACCTTCTCGGGGTTCTGCTCCGCAGCCTCGGTGGCCTTGTCCTTGATGTTGTCGAACATGCTCATCGCCGTCTCCTTCCAGTCGGGGCCAGGTCAGGAGCACCTCGGTCCGTCGCCGGCACGGTGCGCTCCGCCGACCACCCTGCCCCACGCGACCGGTCCTTGTCACTCGCTCTGGGACAATGGCACGTATGCCGGACCCCGCCCTGCCACCCGTCGTCGCCGTCGTCGGGGCCACCGCCACCGGCAAGTCCGACCTCGGGGTCGCCCTGGCCGCACGGCTCGGCGGCGAGGTCGTCAACGCCGACGCGATGCAGCTCTATCGCGGGATGGACGTCGGCACCGCCAAGCTGAGCGTGGCTGAGCGACAAGGGATCCCGCACCACCAGCTGGACGTCCTGGGCGTGCGGGACGAGGCGAGCGTCGCGGCCTACCAGCGCGAGGCGCGCGCCGACATCGACGAGGTCCGGCGACGTGGGCTCGTCCCTGTCCTGGTCGGGGGTTCGGGCCTCTACGTCCGGGCCGCGCTGGACCTGCTCGACATCCCGCCCACCGATCCCGACGTCCGCCGTCGGCTCGAGGCGGAGGTCGGCGACGACGCGGCGGGCCTGCCGGCGCTCGTCGAGCGCCTCCGACGGCTGGACCCCGTCGCCGCCGACCAGATCCTCCCCAGCAACGCCCGGCGCGTCGTGCGCGCGCTGGAGGTCATCGAGCTGACGGGGCGACCCTTCAGCGCGACCATGCCGGAGCGCACCCATCGCCTGCCCACGGTCGTCGTCGGGCTGCGTGTGGACCGGCCGGTGCTCGACGAGCGGCTCGGCCTGCGCATCGACCGCATGTGGGAGCAGGGGCTGCTCGACGAGGTGCGGGCGCTGGACGCCGCCGGGCTCCGCGACGGGCGCACCGCGAGCAAGGCGCTCGGCTACGCCCAGGCCCTGGCCCAGCTGGACGGCGACCTGTCCGAGGACGATGCCAAGGACTTGACGGCCACCCTCACGCGCAAGCTCGCTCGCCGCCAGGAGGCGTGGTTCCGCCCCGACCCCCGGATCACCTGGCACGACGCCACCGCGGTGGCCACGGGGGAGCGTCCCATCGGCGACCTGCACGACGAGGTGCACGCGGGCGTGCTGACGTCGCTGCCCGGCCTGTCAGCCCCGGCCCAGCGCGCAGGAGACAATGAGGCATGACCTCCGACCCGACCGAGCCCGTGGGCAGCCCCCGGCGGCTGGACTTCACCAAGGGCCACGGCACCGAGAACGACTTCGTCCTCGTCCCTGACGCGCAGGGCTCGATCCCGCTGACCCCCAGCGAGGTCGCCTGGCTCGCCGACCGCCGCGCCGGCATCGGCGGAGACGGCGTCATCCGGGTCGTCCCCACGGCGCTCGCGGGCGAGCCCGCCGTCATGGACCAGGCCTCGGACGCGCGCTGGTTCATGGACTACCGCAACGCCGACGGGTCGGTCGCCGAGATGTGCGGCAACGGCACGCGGGTCTTCGCGGCCTACCTGCGCCGCGAGGGCCTCGAGCAGGACCCGGAGTTCGCGATCGCGACCCGCGCCGGGCTCAAGCACGTCCGCGTGGGTGCTGGAGGTGGTCACGGCGACGGCGGCCACGGCGGCGACGGTCGAGGTGCAGGCGCTCGCGAGACGGGGGAGACGGCATACGCGGTCAACCTCGGACCCTGGCGGCTGAGCTCGCCCGCCGAGGCTGCTGCGCAGGGCTCGGACGCGCTGGTCAAGGTCGACGACCACGAGGCCGTCCCCGCCCTGTCGCTCGACCTCGGCAACCCGCACACCGTCGTCATGCTGCCCGCCGGCCGCGAGCTCGACGAGCTCGACCTCACCCGAGCGCCGCTCGTGCAGCCGACGCCCCTCGAGGGCACCAACGTGGAGTTCGTGCAGGTGCTCGGGCCGGGGCACATCCGCATGCGCGTGCACGAGCGCGGGGTGGGGGAGACCCGATCCTGCGGCACGGGGGCCGCTGCCGCGGCGCTCGCGGTCCGCTGGTGGGCCGGCGGGGGCGACGCCGGAGCCGACGGGGCACCCCGGGACCAGGTCACCGACCTCTGGCGGGTCGACGTGCCCGGCGGCACGGTGCACGTCCGCGCCCTGCCCGGCGACCAGGTCGAGCTGTCCGGTCCCGCAGCGCTGGTCGCCGACGGCACCGTCGAGCTGCCTCCCCGGCACTAGCCGGCTCGTGGCCGCCCCCGGCCGATCTGTCCGAGTCCTGGGACGCTCCCCGCATCCGGTCGGGACCGAATGTCCCACATGCTGGATCGCCCCTTCTGCCCGAGATGTCCCCTCGCCTAGTTTCCGCAGATGACTGCACCCAGCCCCCGCGGACCTCGTCCGTCGGCCACGCTCCGGGGCGTCCTCGCCCTCGCGCTGGCCCTGCCTGTCACCGCCGCCGCCTCCCTCACCACCGCCGGCGCCACACCGGTCCCGCAGCGTCCCGCCCCCCGTGACCAGGGGCCCGTCGGTCACACCCTGCCCAAGACCGGCACCATGACCGGCTCCGGCGGGGCCGTCGCCAGCGTCGACCCGGTCGCCAGCCAGGTGGGCATCGACGTGCTCAAGCGCGGGGGCAACGCCGCCGACGCCGCCGTCGCGACGGCGGCCGCCCTCGGCGTCGTCGAGCCCTACGCCAACGGCATCGGCGGTGGCGGCTACTTCGTCTACTACGACGCCCGCACCAAGCGTGTGTCGACCATCGACGGGCGCGAGACCGCCCCGGCCGGCATGACCGAGACGTCCTTCCTCGAGGGCGGCAAGCCGATGGACTTCACCAAGGCCGTCAACTCGGGCCTGTCCGTGGGGGTCCCGGGCACCGTGGCGACCTGGCAGGCGGCCCTGCAGGACTACGGCACCCGGTCGTTCAGCCAGATGCTGGCCCCGGCCGAGGAGATCGCGCGTCGTGGCTTCGTCGTCGACGACGCGTTCGAGACCGCCACCGCCGACAACGCCAAGCGGTTCGCGCAGTTCCCGGCGACCGCCTCGCTCTTCCTCCCCGGCGGCAAGCCGGTCGAGGCGGGCACGGTCCTGCGCAACCCGGACCTCGCAGCGACCTACGCCGAGCTGCGCCGCCGCGGTCCGTCGGCTCTCTACCGCGGCGGGATCGCCCAGGACATCGCCAAGGTCGTCAACACGCCGGTCACCGTGCCCGGCGTGATGGTCCCCAGCGGCACCATGACCACGGCCGACCTCGGTCGCTACCAGGTCAAGCGACTGGCCCCCATCCACTCGACCTACGAGGGCCACGACTACTACGGCATGGCGGGGTCGTCCTCGGGCGGCATCGCCGTCGCCGAGACCCTCAACCTGCTCGAGGAGTATGCCGAGCGCACGGGCGTCGCGCTGCACGACGTCGACGACGTGCAGTACTACCACCGCTTCGCCGAGGCCACCGCCACGGCGTTCGCCGACCGCAACCGCTGGGTGGGCGACGTGCCCGGCGTGCCGCGCCAGCAGCTGGTGTCGCAGGGCTTCGCGCGGGAGCGGGCGTGCGGCTTCGACCCGGCCAAGGCGCAGCAGCGTCCCATCGCCTTCGGCAACCCCGACGGGGCCTACGGCGGCTGCGGCACCGCGCTCGGCAAGGCCGGCCAGGGCAACGACGGCCAGGCCACCACGCACCTCACGGTGGCCGACAAGTGGGGCAACGTCGCGTCATACACCCTGACCATCGAGCAGTTCGGCGGCAGCGGCATGGTGGTCCCCGGTCGCGGCTTCCTGCTCAACAACGAGCTGACCGACTTCAACTTCAGGCCGTTGACGGAGGGCGTCCCTGACCCCAACCTGCCCGCGCCGGGCAAGCGTCCGCGCTCGTCGATGAGCCCGTCGATCGTGCTCAAGGGCGGCCGGCCGTTCATGGCGGCCGGTGCCGCCGGCGGCGCGACGATCATCACGACCACCGCGCAGACGATCGTCGAGGTCATCGACCGGGACAAGACGGCGACGGGTGCGCTCGGAGCGCGGCGGATCTCGTCGCGCAACACGGCGGCGACCGCCGAGCCGCAGCTCATCAACAGCGCGACCGGAGCGGCGCTCAAGGCACTCGGGCAGCCGATGACCCCGGCCGAGACCATCGGGCGCGGCACCGCGATCCGCGTCCTCGGGCGCAACCTGTTCGACGCCGGGGCCGAGCCGACCCGCGGTGGCGGTGGGTCCGCGATGGTGGTTCACCAGGGAAAGCTCGACAAGCACAGCAAGCCCAGCAAGCCCAGCAAGCCCAGCAAGCCCCGCCACCGCTGACCCCCCCGCCCCTCCGCCGAGTGGTCACGTCCC
>NZ_DLOE01000048.1:29015-51963 GCF_002479615.1 Arsenicicoccus sp. UBA7492
GGGACGTGACCACTCGGCGGACTCGGCGTCGGGAGGTGACCCCTCAGCGGACTGGTGGCTCGACTCGCTCGATGCGCAGCCGCGCGGGCACCCGGTCGCGGTCGAAGGTGATGGAGTCGTAACCGTGCGGCCTCGGGTTGCCCTCGTCGTCCAGGGCCACCATGACGATCTCGTCGATCGTGATGATGCTCTTGCCGGTGAACACGTTGCGCACCTCGCAGCGCAGCGTCAGGGAGGAGCGGCCCCAGCGGGTCGGCAGCAGGCCCATCTCGATGATGTCGCCCTGTCGCGCGCTGGAGACGAAGTTGATCTCCGACATGTACTTCGTGACCGTGCGCTCGTTGCCGAGCTGGATGATCGCGTAGATCGCGGCCTCCTCGTCAATCCACCGCAGCAGGCTCCCGCCGAAGAGCGTGTGGTTGGCGTTGAGGTCCTCGGGCTTGACCCACTTGCGCGAGTGGAAGCGCATGTCCTCGAGCTGTCCCTGGCCGTCGTGGGCGTTGTCGTCGATCGTCACGGGGACCCAGTCTAGGCCGGTCTAGCCCGCGACCCTCCGGACGTGCAGGACCCGGAATCCCCTGGCACTCGTGAACCGCTCGACCTGCAGCCCTGGACCCAGCTCGCGCTCGATCCAGGCCTGCAGCGAGTCCGAGCCGAGGTTCTTCTGCACGACGAGATAGGCGTGCCCGTCCGGCGCGAGCCGCGGCAGCCACGTGCGCATGAGGTCGTGGAGCACGGCCTTGCCGACCCGGATCGGGGGGTTGGACCAGATCAGGTCGTATGCCGTGCCCGCCGGCACCTCCTCCGCCGTCATCGCGCGGATCCCGGTGCAGCCCAACGACTCCGCGTTGCGGCGGGTGAGGTCCAGGGAGCGCTCGTTGACGTCGACCGCGTGGATCGTGGCGTCGGGGGAGCGCAGCGCCAGCGCCAGGGCGATCGGCCCCCAGCCGCAGCCGAGGTCGAGGAAGGTGCCGGCGGCCGGCGGCGGTGGTGCCTCCGCGAGCAGCACGGCGGTGCCCTTGTCGAGGCCGTCGGGGGAGAAGGTGCCGGGGGCGGTCTCGACGTCCACGGTGCGGTCGGCCAGGCGGAGGCGGATCGACCGGCGCTCGGCCTCGGTCGCCGGCTCGCTCGACGTGAAGTAGTGCTCCTGCTGCTCGTTCATCACGTCAGACCCTAGCCCGCGGCATACGGCATGGTTTGCCGGACCGTCACCCGGGCGCACCCCGCCCGTTCACCCGAGAGGCGCAGAGTCGCCGTCATGGCCAACGTCTCTCGCCGTTCCCTGCTCACCGGCGCCCTCGGCGGCGCCGGCCTCGTCGCCCTCGGTCAGTCGACCTCCGTGGCGGCCGGCGGCAGCCCCGCACTCGTCCGTGGGCGCAGCACGCTGCCGAGCGGGGTGCAGGCGGGCGACGTCACTTCCCGCTCCGCCGTGGTGTGGTCGCGGTCCGACCGTCCCGGCCGCATGGTCGTGCGCCTGACCTCGGGCGGTCGTCGAGGCTCCTGGCGCGAGCTGGCCGGACCCTGGGCGACGCCGCGCAGCGACCTCACGGCCAAGCTCGAGCTCAAGGGCCTCGCGCCCGGCCGCGACTACGAGTACCGCGTGCAGTTCGAGGACCTCGACGGGCACCGGGGCGAGGTGGGCGTCGGGCACCTCAGCACCGCCGCCGTCCACGACGCACCGACGAGCTTCGTGTGGACCGGCGACACGGCGGGCCAGGGCTGGGGCATCAACCCCGACCTCGGCGGGATGGTCGCCTACCGCGCCATGCACGAGCTGCGCCCGGACTTCCTCATCCACTCCGGCGACAACATCTATGCCGACGGCCCGATCCAGGAGCGGGTCGTCGAGCCGGACGGCCAGGTATGGCGCAACGTGGTCACCCCGCAGGTGGCCAAGGTCGCGGAGTCGCTGGACGAGTTCCGGGGGCGCTACCGCTACAACCTCATGGACAAGAACCTGCGCGGCATGTACGCCGACGTCCCGGTCATCAGCCAGTGGGACGACCACGAGACCACCAACAACTGGTACCCCGGCGAGGTGCTCGACGACCCGCGCTACGCCCGTGAGCGGCGCGTGGACGTGCTCGCGACCCGCGCCCGCCAGGCCTTCTTCGAGTTCATGCCGATCGCCGACCGGCACGGCCGCGGGGTGCGCGACCTGGGACAGGCTCCCCGCGTCTACCGCAAGGTCGAGCGCGGCGCCCACCTGGACGTGTTCAGCCTGGACATGCGGACCTACCGCGGCGCCAACACCCCCTCGCTGGAGAAGCAACGGACGGCCTTCCTCGGCACCGAGCAGGTCGACTGGCTGCTGCGCGAGCTGCAGCGCTCCCGGGCGACGTGGAAGGTCATCGCCGCCGACATGCCGATCGGCATCATCGTGCCGGACGGCACCGACATCGAGGCGATCGCCAACCGCGATCCGGGTGCACCGCTGGGCCGCGAGCTGGAGCTCGCCTACCTCCTCAGCGAGATCAAGCGCCGCAAGATCCGCGGGGTCGTGTGGTTCACGGCCGACGTGCACTACTGCGCGGCGCACTACTACGACCCGGCCAAGGCGGCCTTCACCGACTTCGACGGCTTCCACGAGTTCGTCGCCGGCCCGATCAGCGCGGGCGGGTTCGGCCCCAACCAGATGGACGCGACCTTCGGGCCGCAGGTGCTCTTCCAGGGGGTGCCGCGCCACGCCAACCAGTCACCGCGGGACCAGCGCGCGATGTTCTTCGGCTACACCGAGGTCGATCGCGCGGGCACGATGACGGTGAGCCTGCGCAACGGGCTCGGCCAGGTGCTCTACACCAAGGAGCTTGCGCCGCAGGGACACTGACGCCCTCACGACGCGCCGTCGAGGCCCCCTGGTCATGTGGGTCGCACCACCCTAGACTGCGAGCCACCTGAGGGCGGTGCTCACCGTCCGTAGCCGCACGTCAAGGAGGACGGATGCGAGCTCTCGTCGCCATCACCCAGCTGCCAGCCACCAGCCTTCCCACCACCCGACCGATCCAGGCCGCCGGGGACCACGTCCCCGTGTCCGGGGGGAGCATCACGATCGTCGCGGTGATCGCGGCGGTCTCGCTGCTGGCTCTCGTGGTGGGCACGGTGCTGCGCTCGCAGGTGCTGCGTGCCGACACGGGGACACCGGGGATGCAGCGGGTGGCCGCCGCCATCCAGGAGGGCGCGAGCGCCTACCTCAACCGGCAGCTGCGCACCCTGGCGATCTTCGTCCTCGTGGTGTTCGCCCTGCTGTTCCTCCTGCCGGCCGACGACGGCTCCGTCCGGATCGGACGGAGCCTCTTCTTCGTGGTGGGCGCGTTGTTCTCGGCGTTCATCGGCTACCTCGGCATGACCCTCGCCGTCCAGGCCAACGTCCGCGTCGCCGCGGCGGCCCGCGACGGCCATCGGGCGCCCGGGTTCACCCTCGCGGTGCGCACCGGGGGAGCGGTCGGTATGGCGACCGTGGGTCTCGGCCTCCTCGGGGCGAGCGTGGTGGTGCTGATCTATCGCGCCGAGGCGCCCGCGGTGCTCGAGGGATTCGGTTTCGGGGCGGCGCTGCTCGCGATGTTCATGCGCGTCGGCGGCGGCATCTTCACCAAGGCCGCGGACGTCGGCGCCGACCTGGTCGGCAAGGTCGAGCAGGGCATCCCCGAGGACGACCCCCGCAACGCCGCGACGATCGCCGACAACGTGGGCGACAACGTCGGTGACTGCGCCGGCATGGCGGCCGACCTGTTCGAGTCCTACGCCGTGACCCTCGTCGCGGCCCTCATCCTCGGCAAGGCCGCCTTCGGCGAGCAGGGCCTCGTCTTCCCGCTGATCGTGCCGGCCATCGGCGTGCTGACGGCCGTCCTCGGCATCTACGTCACCCGCTCGCGCCCCGGCGAGAGCGGGCTCACCGCGATCAACCGCGGCTTCGCCATCGCCGCCGTCGTGTCCGCCGTGCTGTGCTCGATCGCCGCGTTCGTCTACCTCCCCGGCACGTTCGCCGAGCTGCGGGGCGCCGAGGCCGCCGGCATCGACCGCGACCCGCGCCTGCTGGCCATCGGCGCCGTGCTGCTGGGCATCATCCTCGCTGCCGTGATCCTCAAGATCACCGGCCACTACACCGACACCGAGTCCGAGCCCACGCGCAACGTCGCCCGCACGTCCGTCACCGGCGCGGCCACCGTCATCCTGTCCGGCATCGGCGTCGGTCTGGAGTCCGCGGTCTACACCGCCACGGTCATCGCGGGTGCGGTCTACCTCGCCTACCTGCTCGGTGGCGGCTCGGTCATCGTGTCGCTGTTCCTCATCGCCCTGGCCGGCTGCGGTCTGCTCACCACCGTCGGCGTCATCGTGGCGATGGACACCTTCGGTCCCGTCAGCGACAACGCCCAGGGCATCGCCGAGATGTCCGGCGACGTCGACGAGGCCGGCGCGCAGGTCCTCACCGACCTGGACGCGGTGGGCAACACCACCAAGGCGATCACCAAGGGCATCGCCATCGCGACGGCGGTGCTGGCCGCGACGGCGCTGTTCGGCTCCTACAACGACGCCGTCATCACGGCCCTCGCCGAGGCCGGGCGCGACACCTCCGAGGCGGTCAGCGGGTATGCCGTGACCTCGCCCAACGTGCTCGTCGGGCTGATCCTGGGCGCGGCGGTGGTCTTCCTCTTCTCCGGCCTCGCGATCGACGCCGTCACGCGCGCCGCCGGCGCCATCGTCCTCGAGGTGCGTCGCCAGTTCCGCGAGCACCCGGGGATCATGGACGGCACCGAGCTTCCGGAGTACGCCCGCGTCGTCGACATCTGCACCCGAGACTCGTTGCGAGAGCTGGCGACTCCCGGACTGCTCGCGGCCCTGGCCCCGATCATGGTCGGCTTCGGGCTGGGCTTCGGCGCCCTCGCGGGCTTCCTCGCCGGCGCGATCGGAGCTGGCGTGCTGATGGCGGTCTTCCTGGCCAACGCGGGCGGCTCGTGGGACAACGCCAAGAAGCTCGTCGAGGACGGCGCCCACGGCGGCAAGGGCTCCGACGCCCACGCCGCCACGGTCATCGGCGACACGGTCGGCGACCCGTTCAAGGACACCGCCGGCCCGGCCATCAACCCGCTGATCAAGGTGATGAACCTCGTCGCCGTGCTCATCGCCCCCGCCGTCGTGCAGATGTCGGTCGGCGCCGGAGCCTCACCGTGGCTCCGCGCGGGCATCGCCCTCCTCGCCCTGGCGATCATCGCCGCCGCGATCCTCGTGTCCCGACGCCGCGTCGACGACGCCCTGCCGGAGGTCGAGCACCTCGTCGGCCCCTCGCCGGACCTGCCCGCCCGAGGCGAGCACCCGCACCTGGACAAGGTCCGGGACCTCGACTGACCCCGCCCCCGCCCCCGCCCCAAGATCGTGAGGGTTTCGTCCAAGAATCTTGGACCAAACCCTCACGATCGTGGCGCGGGGGGCGCGTGGGCGGCGCTTCGTGAGCCGAGAGCTCAGTTTGGGTCGTCTGGTGGGCGTTGCGGGGCGCGTGGGCGGCGCTTCGTGAGCTGGGAGCTCAGTTTGGGTCGTCTGGTGGGCGTTGCGGGGCGCGTGGGCGGCGCTTCGTGAGCCGGGAGCTCAGTTTGAGCCGTTGGTCGAGCGGCCCACCTGTCAGCTGTAGTGGAAGCGAGCCTGCAGGACGACCAGGTCGTCACCGTCGACGAGATGCACGAGGCGGTAGCGTCACGCGCACTCTTCGGCCGACGGGACTGATCAGCCCAGCCCAGCCCAGCCCAGCTCGCGCCGGTCGCGTGTCACCTAACCGCGGTCGCCAGCAGGGCGTCGGTCGAGCGCTCCTGGGCTGCCACGAGGCCGGCATACCGGCCCTCGAGGGCGAGGAGCTGGTCGTGGGTGCCGACCTCGACCACGCGGCCGTGGTCGAGCACGACGATCTGGTCGGCGTCGCGCACCGTCGAGAGGCGGTGGGCGATCGTGATCGTGGTGCGGCCGCGGCTCAGGTGGTCCAGTGCCTCCTGGACGGCGCGCTCGGTGCGGTTGTCGAGCGCGCTGGTGGCCTCGTCGAGGACCAGGACGCGCGGGTCGCGAAGGATGGTGCGGGCCAGCGCGATCCGCTGCTTCTCGCCGCCGGAGAAGCGGTAGCCGCGGGCGCCGACGACGGTGTCGTAGCCGTCGGGGAGGGAGGCGATCAGGTCGTGGACCTGCGCCGCGCCGGCGGCCGCGACGACCTCCTCGTCGGTGGCGCCGGGTCGGGCATACCGGAGGTTGTCGGCGATGGACGCGTGCAGCAGGTAAGGGTCCTGGCTGACCGTGCCGACGATCCCGGTCACGGTGTCGAGACGGAGCTGACGCAGGTCGACGCCGTCGATGGTCACGCGTCCCGCGTCGGGGTCGTGCAGCCGGCTGACCAGGGCCGCGAGCGTCGACTTGCCGGACCCCGTGGCGCCGACCAGGGCGACGGTGGAGCCGGCGGGGACGGTGAGGTCGACCTCGTGGAGGGCGTCCCGGTCGGCGCCGGGATAGCGCAGCGTCACTCCCTCGAAGCGCACCTCGCCGCGGGCCTGCTCGGGGTCGAGGGGGACCGGGTGCTCCGGGTCGGTGATGGTCGCGGGGAGGTCGAGGTACTCGAAGATGCGGCTGAACAGCGCCTTGCTCGTCGTGAGCTGGATGCCGACGTTGAGCACTCCCATGAGGGGGCGGAAGAGCCCGGCCTGCAGCCCGGTGAACGCCACGAGCGTGCCGATCGACATGCCCTGCCCGGTCGCGGGCAGACCGGCGGCGAGATAGATGAGCGCCGGGATGGCGGCGAAGATGATGGACATCGTCCCCATGCGCCACCGGCCTGCCATCTGGGACTGCAGCTCGAGCTCGGTCAGCGTCTCGGAGGACCGCGAGAACCGCTGCGACAGAGCGGGACCCGCGCCCATCGTCTTGGCGAGCACGACCCCGTTGATGGACAGGGACTCCTCGATCTGGGTCTGCATGTCGGCGAGCGTGCGCTGGGCGCGGGTCTGGACGCTGCGGCGCAGGCGGGCGACCCGGCGGCTCAGCCAGATGGCGGGCGGCAGGACGACCAGGCTGATCAGTGACAGGCGCCAGGACAGGGCCGCCATGGCCACGGCGGTGCCGATCGCGGTCGTGACGTTGCTCGCGATCGAGGTGGCCGAGTCGGTGACCACGCCCTGCATGCCGTTGATGTCGTTGGTGAGCCGGCTCTGCAGCTCGCCGCCGCGCGTGCGGGTGAAGAACCCGAGGGGCTGGCGCTGCAGGTGCGCGAACAGGTCGGTGCGCAGCGTGTGCATGACGCGCTGGCCGGTGCGGGTCGCGAGCCAGGTCTGCACGACGCCGAAGAGCTGGGTCACGACGGTGACGGCGAGGATGCCGCCGACGAGCCTGAGCAGGAGCGGGACGTCCTGGTGGGGGATGGCGTCGTCGATGAGGGCCTTGGTCAGGAACGGCGGGGCGAGGCCGATGATCGCGGTGAGGATGATGAGCCCGAGCACGACGGCCATGGGCAGCGCGTGCGGGGCGAAGAGTCGCGCGACGCGCGAGAGGGGGACGGGGTGCTCGTCGAGCTGGGCGAGGTCGGCCTTGCTGACGCGCAGGCCGGCGCGGTTGCCGCGGCCGGGAGCCGGGCCCGGGCCGCCGAGGTCGGGGGAGACTGTCGTGATGATCACGTCCTTCGTGAGGTGATATGGTGAGGTTACCTCACTATGAGGTGGCATGGCAAGATGGCCGTATGACGAACCGCCCCGATGCCGACCTGCCCTCGCTGCTCATGCAGGCCGGTCGCGAGATGCGCCGCCTCAAGGTCGCCGCGCTCGAGCCGTACGGCATCACCCCGCACCAGTCGCGGGCCCTCGGGACCGTGTCGCGGCTCGAGGGGGAGTGCGAGGTGCGGCCCTCCGTCATCGCCGAGCGGCTGGGCATCGCGCCGCGCTCGGCCACCGAGGTCATCGACGCCCTCGAGGGTGCGGGTCTGCTGCGACGAGCCCCGAGCCCCACCGACCGCCGGGCCACCGTGGTCGAGCTCACCGAGCAGGGCCGGGCCGTGCGAGCGCGCATCGAGGCCGACCGGGCGAGCCAGGTCGGGTCCTACGTCGGGTCCCTGTCCGTCGCCGACCAGGAGCAGCTGCGCACCCTCCTCGTGCGCCTGCTCGGCGCCTCGCCCGACGACACGCCCTGAGCTGGGGGCTCAGTAAGGGTCGTCTGGTGGCCGTTCGCGGGCTCGTGGGCGGCACACACTGAGCTGGGAGCTCAGTTCGGGTCGTCGTCCCATCGCCCGTTGCCCGGACCCCGGATCGCGTCGGGCGCGGCATACGGCAGGGCTGTCGGACGTTGCAGTTATTGGCTCGCCGCCCAGGTGTGGCCCGTGCGACCCTTGAGGGGATATGACTTCTACTCCACACTTCGACCTCTTCCAGTCCCGCGCCGAGGCGCTCGCTGACGAGGACGCACCGTTCGACCGGTCCCAGCTCGACGACGAGAGCGACCACGGCTACGACGGCGACCAGTTCGACCGCGAGGAGCGCACCGCCCTGCGGCGCGTCGGTGGCCTCTCGACCGAGCTCGAGGACGTCACCGAGGTCGAGTACCGCCAGCTGCGCCTGGAGCGCGTCGTCCTCGCCGGCGTCTGGACCGAGGGCACCGCGACCGATGCCGAGAACTCGATCCGCGAGCTCGCGGCGCTCGCCGAGACCGCCGGCTCGACCGTCCTGGACGGCGTGATCCAGCGTCGTCAGCGCCCCGACGCCGGCACCTTCCTCGGCAGCGGCAAGGCGGCCGAGCTGCACGACATCGTGGTCGCCGAGGGCGCCGACACCGTCATCTGCGACGGTGAGCTCACGCCCAGCCAGCGCCGCGCCCTCGAGGACATCGTCAAGGTCAAGGTCATCGACCGGACCGCGCTGATCCTCGACATCTTCGCCCAGCACGCCAAGTCCCGCGAGGGCAAGGCGCAGGTCGAGCTGGCCCAGCTGCAGTACCTCCTGCCGCGCCTGCGCGGCTGGGGCGAGTCGATGTCCCGCCAGGCCGGTGGCCAGGCCGCCGGTGGTGTCGGCATCGGCTCCCGCGGTCCGGGTGAGACCAAGATCGAGCTCGACCGGCGCCGCATCAACACCAAGATCGCGCAGCTCAAGCGCGAGATCCGCCGCATGAAGACCGGCCGCGACGCCAAGCGCTCCAGCCGCAAGGCCAACGAGATCCCCAGCGTGGCGATCGCCGGCTACACCAACGCCGGCAAGTCCTCGTTGCTCAACCGCCTCACCGGCGCGGGTGTGCTCGTGCAGAACCAGCTCTTCGCGACGCTGGACCCGACGGTGCGCCGCGCCGAGACCCCGGACGGGCGGCCCTACACCCTGGCCGACACGGTGGGCTTCGTGCGGGCGCTGCCCCACCAGCTGGTCGAGGCCTTCCGCTCCACGCTCGAGGAGGTCGGCGAGTCGGACCTGCTCCTGCACGTCGTCGACGGCTCGCACCCCGACCCCGAGGGGCAGATCAGCGCGGTGCGCGCGGTCATGGCCGAGGTGGGCGGTGACCGCCTCAAGGAGGTCATCGTCATCAACAAGGCCGACCTCGCCGACCCCGAGGTGCTGATGCGCCTGCGGGCCAACGAGAAGCACTCGATCGTCGTGTCGGCCCGCACGGGCGAGGGCGTCGACGAGCTGCGCCGGCTCATCGCCGAGGAGCTCCCGCAGCCCGAGATCCCGGTCGACGTGCTGCTGCCCTACGACCGCGGCGACCTGGTCAGCCGCCTCCACGCCGACGGCGAGGTCGTCACCGAGGAGCACACGCCCGAGGGCACGCTCGTCCACGCGATGGTGCACCCGCGGCTGGCCGGGGAGCTCACACCGTATGCCGTGCAGGCCGCCGCCTCGCGCTGAGCCCGGCGTCAGCCCCTGCAGCATCGAGGCCCCGATCACCGTCCTGCGGTGACCGGGGCCTCGTCATACCTCCGAACCCCGGCACCCCCGAACCCCCGCACCCCCCAGGTGCCCGTGGCCCGCCGTTTCGTCCTAGGCTCCGACCATCACGCCCCCAACGTCGGAGGTCCTCCCCGTCATGTCGCCTGCTCGTCGTACCTCGATCATCGGCACCGTCGCCCTCGCCCTCGTCGGCCTGGCGCCACTGTCCCCGGCCACGGCCGCGCCCGGCGGCGACCACCCCGGCAAGGGGAGGGGCAAGGACAAGGCGCTCGACCTCACCGTCCTCGCCACCACCGACGTGCACGGCAACGTCATGGACTGGGACTACTTCAAGAATGCGCCGTATGCCGAGAGGTCGGGCGAGTCGGTCGGCCTCGCCCGGGTCGCCACCGCCATCGACCAGGTCCGGGCGGCCAAAGGCGCCGAGAGCACGATCGTGGTCGACAACGGTGACGCTCTCCAGGGCACGCCGATGACCTATCTCTACGGCTCCAAGGACCCTGTCACCCGGTCCGGCCTCACCCACCCGATGGCCGCCGCCTACAACGCCATCGGCTACGACGCCCAGGTCGTCGGCAACCACGAGTTCAACTACGGGCTGGACCTGCTGCGCACCTACCGCTCGCAGCTGCGCTTCCCCCTCCTCGGCGCCAACGTGACGGACGAGCAGCCGGGCGTCCTCGGCCTCAAGCCCTACACCCTCGTCAACCGCCACGTCGCCGGTCACAAGCCCGTCGAGGTGGGCATCCTCGGCCTCACCACGCCCGGGTCGGCGATCTGGGACAAGGCCAACGTCAACGGGCGCCTGCGGTTCGGCGACATGGTGACCGCGGCCAAGAAGTACGTCCCCGAGATGCGCCGCAAGGGGGCCGACGTCGTCGTCGTGCTGTCGCACTCGGGCGAGGGCGGGACGTCGTCATACGGCCCCGAGCTGCCGCCGGAGAACGTCTCCGACGTCATCGCTCGCGAGGTGCCCGGGATCGACGTGGTCGTGGCCGGGCACAGCCACCGGGACGTCCCCCAGAAGCGCATCGTCAACGAGGTCACCGGACGGGAGGTGCTGCTGACGCAGCCCTATCGCTGGGCGGCGTCCGTGTCGCAGGTCGACCTGCGGCTGGTCAAGGAGCGCGGCCGGTGGGCCGTGGCCTCCAGCGCCGCGACCTCCTTGCGCGGCAAGGACTTTGCGCCGAACCCCCGGGTCGTCAAGGCCGTCCAGCCCTATCACAACGCGACCGTCGCCTATGTGAACCAGGTCGTGGCGCGGTCCTCCCAGGAGCTGTCCGCGGTGGAGTCGCGCTACAAGGACACGGCGATCATCGACTTCATCCAGCAGGTCCAGACCGACGAGGTGCGACGCGGCCTGGCCGGGACGCCGCAGGCCGCGCTGCCCGTGCTGTCGATCGCCGCGCCGTTCAGCCGGACCGCGGTGTTCCCGCAGGGCGACGTGACGATCCGCGACATCGCGGGGCTCTACATCTACGACAACACCCTCGAGGCGGTCCAGCTGTCCGGGGCCCAGGTCAAGGCCTACCTCGAGCACTCCGCGGGGTACTTCGCGCCGGTGCCGGCCGGAGGCACCTTCGACCCCGCCACCATGACGGGGGCAGGTGGCACCCCCGACTACAACTACGACATCGTCTCCGGGGTCTCCTACGACATCGACCCGTCCCGGCCGGTGGGGTCGCGCATCACCGGGCTGCGCCGCACCGACGGCACCCCGGTCGCCGACACCGACCAGTTCGCCGTGGCCGTCAACAACTACCGACGCTCGGGCGGCGGGAACTTCCCGGGGATCTCGACCGCGCCGGTGATCTACAACCAGCAGAAGGAGATCCGCCAGCTCCTGATCGACTGGGCCGCCGCCAAGGGCGTGATCGACCCCGCCGACTTCTTCGTCCCGAGCTGGCGCCTCACCGCGGGCGGCGTGCCGTTGGTTCCCTGAGCGGAGTGAGGCGGGCCGGCCCCCGGAAGGGGCCGGTCCGTCCTGGCAGGGGGGGGCAGGTCTCGTCGGGTTGACGGTCAGGTGAGGCCCTGCCGCGCGTCGTCCAGGCAGGTCGCGCGCTTGCCCCGCGGGGTGCCGATGCTGCGCAGGCAGGTGCAGCGGCGCCCGTCTCGGCCGGCGTCCCCGGCGAGCCGGGACCAGACGAAGCGTTCCATCTGCAGGTGCTCCCCGAAGTCCAGCTCCCCGCCGTCGACCAGCGGGGCGAGGTCGTGGGCGACCGTGATCCTGCACTCGCCCAAAGGGATCCGCTCAGCCAGGGCCGCCAGCCGTTCCTCCGTCCACTCGGTGCCCTCCCAGTCCCCCTCGTCGACCGCCTCCGGCACGTCGACCCGACCCTCCAGGGTGCGGCGCGGCTCCCGCGTGGTGAACGCGAGGCTCTGGGCGCGGCAGCCCTCGCCGCCGAGGTAGGCGTGCAGATGACCGCCGAGGGTGGCCACCATGACCAGGGCGTCGTGCGTGACGTCGAACCGGGACGTGCCGCCGGGGTGGTCCACGGTCACGGCATACGGTATCTGCTGGAGGCCTCGGGGTCGACGGCGCGGTAATCGGGTGGGGGCCTGTCGGAGGGTACGGCTAACGTCGGGCTCATGGCCACCGCCCCGCCCCACCGTGCCGTCCCCGCAGACGCTCCGACGACCGTCGAGACCTCGCGCCTGCGGCTGCGGCCCCCGCGGATCGAGGACGCGGCCTTCCACCACGCGCTGCACTCCGACGAGCGCCTCTTTCGCCACGCGCCATGGGCCGTCACGACCGACCGGACAACCAACCTCGTGGGCCTGCAGACCTGGGTCGAGGCCTGGGAGACCGACGGATTCGGCTACTGGGTGGTCGAGGACCGCCCGTCGGGGCGCCTGCTCGGGATGGCGGGGGTGCGCCCCCTCCCGCACGACAAGGAGGGGGTCGCCAACCTCTACTACCGCTTCGCCCTGGAGTGCCACGGCCAGGGCCTGGGACGCGAGGCGGCGCGAGCGGTGACGGCCTGGGCCGCGGAATGGCTGCCGGGGTGGACGGTGCGGGCCGTGGCGCGCGACGACAACGCCGCGTCGGGGCGCACGGCGGCCTCGGCGGGGCTGCTGCGCGGCGATCCGCACGTGATCCCCGGCGATCCCGTCGAGCTGGGGCCGTCGCGGGCGTGGTGGCTGCCGCAGGTGCAGGTCGCCGGTGCTGACGAGCGCTCCGTGGGTGCTGGGCTGCGGGACCAGATGCTCGACCTGTGGTGCGCGGTCAACGTGGCCGGGGGAGCGGTGGGCTTCACCCGGGACGCACCTCGCGCGGACGTGGCGGAGCGGCTCGACGAGGCACTGGAGCGCACCGACGACGACCGCCGGACCCTCGGGATCATGAGCGACCGCGGTGGGCGGCTGCTGGCCTTCGGCTGGTGGATCCGCAGCGATGACGGGCTCTTTCGTCATACGGCCACCCTGCAGAGGTTCATGGTCGACCCGGACGTGCGGGGTCGCAACCTCGGCCGGGTCGCTCTGGGTGGGCTCCACGCCGTGGCGCGGTCGCTGCCCGGGGTGGAGCAGGTCGATCTCGTCTATCGCAGCGGGCTGGGGCTCGGCCGGTTCTACGGATCGATGGGGTGGGTCGAGGTGGGGCGCGCGCCGCGGTCGATCTGGGTGAGTGCCGACGACCGCCGTGACAGCGTGTGGATGGCCAGGTCGGTGACCGGCGCACCGTTGGTGGCGGAGGGATCGTTGTGAGCCGTATGGCGATTCGCGCGGGACGCCTCGACGACCTGATGCACCTGCCCGCCCTGGACGCCTCTGGTGGCGTGCACTTCCGCGGCGCCGGGATGGACCTGGTGGCGGACATGCCTCCGGACCCGCCGGAGGCCTTCGAGCCGGCTCTGGCCGCGGGCACGCTGTGGGTGGCGGTGGACGAGGGTGACCTCCCGGTGGGTTTCGTGCGGGTCGAGCCGGTCGACGGCCGGCCGCACGTCGGTCAGCTCAGCGTCCACCCCGACCACGCCGGGCACGGGCTCGGGGCGCGGCTGCTCGAGACGGCCGAGGCGTGGGCCCGGACCGCGGGGCACGAGGACATGACACTGACCACCTATCGCGACGTGCCGTGGAACGGCCCGTACTACGAGCGGCTGGGGTGGCGGGTGCTGCCCGAGTCGTCGCACGGTCGGGGGCTGGCTGCTGCGCGGCAGCACGAGCGGAGCCTGGGCCTGGACCGATGGCCGCGTCAGGCGATGGTCAAGCACCTGACGCCGGGCCTGACACCCGGCCCGCGGGGGCGACCGGTCGTCACGACGGACCGGATCACCTTGCGCCCCATGACGATCGAGCACCTGCCCCTCCTGCACCGCCTGGACTCCGACCCGGAGGCAATGCGCCACCTGCTGGGGCGCGCGCGGACGCCGCAGGAGATCGACGACTTCTGGGGGCCGCGGTGCGCCGATACGAGCGGGGACACGCTGGGTCTGGGGTGGTGGGTCGGCTTCGGGACTGACGACTTCCTCGGCTGGTGGGACCTCGGTCGCAGCGACTCCGAGCCGGGCTCCGCCCTGCATCCGGACGCCGCGGAGATCGGGTGGCGGCTCGAGCGGCGTCACTGGCGCCAGGGCCTCGCGACCGAGGGGGCCCTGGCGCTGGTGCGCCACGGCTTCGAGACCGTCGGGCTGCGCCGGATCTGGGCCGAGACGATGGCCGTCAACACCGGGTCACGCGGGGTGATGCGCAGGCTCGGGATGCGGCACGTGAGCACCGAGGTCCGGACGTGGGACGAGCCGTTGCCGGGCGCGGAGGAGGGCGAGGTGACCCACGAGATCACCGCCGATGAGTGGCGCGCCCATCAGAGGAGCACTCACTGGGTATGGCAATGGTGGCCCGACTCCCCGCCTGACGAACGCCGCGACCGACACGGAGGGGCTCACCCGGAGCGCGGTGGCGAGCCTCAGTCGAGTGGGCGCTTGAGCCCGGCGTGGGTCGCGACGTAGCCGAGCCGCTCGTAGAAACGGTGGGCGTCCGCGCGCGAGAGATCGGTCGTGAGCTGAGCGAGCGACGCGCCACGCTCGTGGCCCCAGGCGTGGGCCCACGCGAACATCGCTGCGCCGAGGCCGGATCCACGCTCCGACGGGGAGACTCGGACGCCCTCGACCTGCAACCTGGTCGCGGCCGAGCGGGACAGCCCGGGCAGGAGGGTGAGCTGCATGGTGCCCACCACCTCGCCGCCCGCGTCGCGGACCACCACGAGCAGGTGCGACCGGTCGCTGTCGATGCGGTGGAACGCTGCGACATACGGCTCCGGGTCCTCGACCTCCCGCTCTGCTCCGAGGGGGTCGTCGCGCAGGAGGCCGACGATGGCCGGGACGTCGGCGAGCCCGGCCCGCTGGACCGTGAGGTCGCGGCCGTCGACGACGAGGTGGTCGAGGTCCTCGGTCGCAGGTTCGGCGACGAAGAGGCAGAAGGGGTGCCCCGCGGGATCGGCATAGACGTAGAGCGGCTCGTCGGGGTCGTCGGACCGGTCGAGGAGCAGGCGTGCACCGAGCGCCAGGGCGCGAGCGTGGTGCTCCCCCAGCGCTGCCAGGTCAGGGACGGTGAGGTCCAGGTGCAGCTGCATCGGGACGTCCGGCGCCGGCCACGTGGTCCGCTCGAGGTGCTCCACGTGCTGGAAGGCCAGCGTCCGCGTGCCGTCCGGCCGGGTCAGCACCAGCCAGTCTCCGTCGTCGGGCGCCGGGTCCCCCGGCGGCTCGTCGCCGGGCCGGTAGACCAGCCCGAGCAGCCGGCGGTAGAACTCCGCCAGGGCTCGGATGTCCACCGCGTCGAGCACGGTGTGCAGCACGGACGGGTTCTGACTCATGACCTGATTGTCCGTCGCGCCGATCGCGCGTGCACAGCTGCGCCCCGACGGGTCGCATCACGTCAGGTGGCCTGTCGGGGCTCATCGACCGTCGGCGGCCTTGCGATAGACCGAGACGTGGGACGTCGACGCGGAGGTGAACGGCGTGCCCTGCCAGTCGGCGTGGCGGGACTCCGGCTCGAAACCGGCGAGGCGGGCCATCAGGTCCAGCTCCGACGGCCAGACGTAGCGGTGCGGCGTGCGGCCGACCGTCGCCGAGCGCCCTTCGCCGAAGGTGAAGTGGTGCGACACCAGGCGCTGCGTGGCGATGTCGAGGGTGTCGACGAGGATGTAGCCGTCCTCCACCGCACCGACGATCGCGGGCAGGCCGGGCGCCATCTGCTGCAGCTGCGGCACCCACAGCTCGATCACGAACCTCCCACCCGGCCGCAGGTGGGCGGCGGCGTTGCGGAAGCACTCGACCTGCGCGTCCTGGGTCAGCAGGTTGCCGATGGTGTTGAAGACCAGGTAGACGAGCGAGAACTCGCCCGGGACACGGGTGCGCGCTATGTCGCCCTGCGTGACGGGAGCTCCTCGGGGCTCGCCTTCTCGCGCAGCCGGTCGATCATCGGCCGGCTGATCTCGATGCCGCTCACCTCGATCCGGCGCCGCCCCAGCGGTATGGCGACCCGCCCGGTCCCGACGGCGAGCTCGAGGGCGCGGCCGTTCTCGGCCAGCTCGGCGAGGCGGTCGACGGTGGGGCCGAGGACCTCGGGCGCCTCCATGCCGGTGCCCGGGGTGTCGTAGGTCGCTGCGGCGCGGGCGTCCCACAGCTGCTCCTGGGTCAGGTGGTCGAGCGCTGTCACGTCATGGGGCATGGCGCCCAGCCTGCCCGGGCCCGAGGCGTGCCGGCCACTGGTTTGCGGGCGACTGCTTTGCGGGCGACAGCAGACGTCAGGTCGACGCGGCCGGTTCGCCGAAGAAGGTCCGCAGGTGCGCCGCGACCTCCTCGGCCCAGGGCTCGCGCAGCAGCGTGAAGTGGTCACCGCTGATCTCGACCTGGTGGTGCGGGCCGATGAGGTGCGGGGCCCACCGGGAGCGGGCGTCCTTCTCGGGGGACTGCGCCACGAGCACGAGGGTCTCGCCGGGCCACGGCTGGGAGCGATAGGCGCGCGCAAGCGCGTCGGACTGCAGGAAGAACCGCCACGCGTCCGTGGCCCCGGTGGTGTCGCGCAGCGAGGCGCGGACGAGGCGGACCAGCGAGCGGGCGCGCGCCGGGGGCGAGGTGCCTTCCTCGGGCTCGGGGTGCAGCGACGGCTCGGGCGGGAAGGAGTCGATGATCGCCAGCCGGGCGTCCTGCCCGACGGCGCGCAGCTGGTGGCACATCTCGAAGGCCACGAGCCCGCCGAAGCTGTGCCCCGCCAGCAGGTAGGGCCCCTCGGGCTGCACCCGCCGCACGACCTTGACGTAGCGCCGGGCGAGGCGGCGCAGGGTCAGGTCGGGCAGGCCACGGGCCTCGAGCACGGGATTCTGGAGCGCGTATGCCGGCCGCCCGCCGAGTCGCAGGGCGATGGGTCGCAGCGCGATGCCGATGCCTCCCGCGCCGGCGAGGAGGAACACCGGACGCTCAGCAGGCCGGCACCCGGCGTCGTTTGCCGCGGCCTCGGCACCCTCAGCCGCACCGGCGGGGCCGGCGCCCGCTCCGGTCACGAGTGGGACCAGGCAGTGGTCGGGACCGGCCCCCGTGCCGCGGACCGCCTCGGCGAAGTCGGCGAGCACGGGAGCCTGCGCGAGGACGGTGGTGCGGGCCCGGTCGGGGTCGACGCCGAGCTCGGACACCAGCCGCGCCATGAGCGCCTCGGCGGCCAGCGAGTCCCCGCCCAGGGCGAAGAAGTCGGAGTCGGGCCGCAACGGGCCGTCGTGCTCCAGCGCGGCCGCCCACTGCTCGGCGACCAGCGCCTCCCAGCGGGAGGTGTGGGCCCCGGACAGCTCCCGCTCCGGTGCCTCGGGCAGGGCGGCGCGGTCGATCTTGCCGCGGTCGTTGCGGGGCAGCGCGCCAACGAGCACGAAGGCCTCGGGGATCATGTGGGCCGGCAGCTGCCCGCGCAGGGCCTGCCGCCACGCCGCCTCGAGCCCCGGGTCGGGCAGCTCCGCGCCGGGGAGCCCGGCACCGGTCGGGGGCGCCGGGAGACGGCGGTGGACGACATACGCCACCAGCCTGGTCCGACCGTCGCCCGGGCGCGGGCCGCTGACCACGACGGCCTCACGGACGTCGTCGAGCGTGAACAGCGCGGCGTCCACCTCGCCGGGGTCGACGAGGTAGCCGCGCACCTTGACGCTGTGGTCGGCCCGCCCCACGATCTGGATCGCGCCGTCGGGCAGGACGCGGCCGAGGTCGCTGGTGCGGTAGCGGCGCGTGCCGTCCGCGAGGTCCGCGAAGGCCTCGGCCGTGGCCTCGGGGAGCTGCCAGTAGCCGGTCGCGACCTGCGGCGCCGTGACGACGAGCCGACCCGTGGCCCAGGGTGCCGCCGGGGTGCCGTGCTCGTCCATGACGCTCAGCACGGTCCGGCCGACCCCGCGGCCGGCCGGGAGCGGGCCGTCCAGGGGCGGGTGCTCGGGGCCGACGACGTACTCGGCGATCAGGCCCGTCTCCGACGAGCCGTAGCGGTTGCGCACGAGGCAGCCGGCCGGCAGCAGCGGGCGCACCGCCTCGACGTCCCGGCCGTATGACGCCTCGCCGGCCACCGTGAGGCTGCGCAGCGTCGCGAGCATCGCCGGGTCGGGCGCGGTGGCGACGAAGCCGCGCAGGATCGCGGGGCTGGTGATCATGAGCGTGCAGCCGTGCTCGGCGATGACGGCGGGCAGACCGGCGATCCCGCGGCTGCGGGCGTCGTACAACCGCATCCGCGCTCCGACGAGCAGGCCGTGCAGGGTCGTGGTCAGGCCGGCGTGGAAGGCGATGGGCAGGGTGTGCGCGATGGTGTCGGCCGAGGAGTAGCAGCCGGTGGCGATCGAGCTGTTCCAGGCGTCGCGGACGAGCAGGCGGTGGTCGTTGGCGACGGGCTTGGGCGTGCCCGTGGACCCGGACGTGAAGGCGAGGGCTGCTACGGAGGTCGGTGACGGTGGGTCACCCCACAGGATCTGGGGATCGGCGGGTTCGAGGCCGCGGACCGAGAGGGGGACGACGTGCAGCTCGGACGCGAGTCGCTCGTTGGCCGGGTCGGTGACGAGCAGTCGTGCACCGGCGCGCTCGACCAGCTGGGCCTGGCGGGGGCCGGGCGTGCGGGGGTCCAGCACGAGCACCGGGTGCCCCGAGGCGACCACGGCCAGCAGCGTCACCACGGCATCGACGGTGTGGTCGCAGCACATGGCGACGGTCGCGGCGGCGCCGAAGGCGTCCTCGCCGTGACGTGCCGGGGGCGGGTCGAGCGCGTCGAGCGCCTGGCGGATCCCGCGCAGGACGCCGGCCGCCCTCGCAGCGACCTGGCCGTAGGTCAGGGACGTGTCCTCGTCGGACACGGCGACGGCGTCGGGTCGCGTCGATGTCACCCGCCGGAACCGTGGCAGCACCCCGTCGTCCACGTCGGACTCGGACAGCTCTGTCCAGACGCTCTCGCTCATTGATGCCCCCACCGATCCTGCGGCCTGATCGGTCTCAGGCCACCCCCAGGGTCACGGTACGTGTCGGTCGTGGGCCGCGTCACCAGGACACGAGCCAGACAGCCAGCGTCAGGAGGCCGGCTGTCAGGAGAAGTCGAGCCTCATCTGGGGCGGGGCGTACGCCGGGTCGACCCCGTCGAACAGGCTCGAGATCGAGGCCCCCGCGTGGATGCGGGCGATGGCCTCGGCGAACAGGTCAGCCGTCGAGCAGACCTTGAGCTCCGGCCAGCCCTGCGGCGACGGCACGGTGTCGGTGGTGACGACCTCGCTGATCATCGGGTGGCCCCGCAGCCGCTCGACGGCCCTGCCGGTGAACAGTCCGTGGGTGCAGGCCACGGCCGCCTGCTGGCACCCGACCTCCTGCAGCTTGTCGAGCAGCTCGACGATGGACCCGCCGGTCGCGATCTCGTCATCGAGGACGATCGCCGTCTTGCCGTCGACGTCACCGACGATCATGTCGATCTCGACCTTGTCGTCGCCCTTGCGCTGCTTGGACCCGGCCGCGACGGGCAGTCCCAGCAGCCGCGCCAGCAGGGAGGCGGTCTTGGCGTTGCCGAAGTCGGGGGAGACCACGACGTGGTTGCTCAGGTCCCGCTCGCGGAAGTGGTCGGCCAGCACACCGGTCGCCGTCAGGTGGTCGACCGGCACCGAGAAGAAGCCGTGCACCTGCGGCGCGTGCAAGGTCATGGTGAGGACGCGGTGGGCGCCGGCCGTCTGGATCAGGTCGGCCACCATGCGGCCGCCGAAGGAGATGCGCGAGGCGTCCTTCTTGTCCGACCGGGCGTAGGCGAAGTGGGGCATGACGGCGGTGATCGAGGCGGCGGAGGCGCCGCGGGCCGCGTCGATCATCAGCAGCAGCTCGAAGAGGTGCTCCTGGGTCGGCGGCACCAACGGCTGGATGAGGTAGACGTCCTTCTGCCGGCAGTTCTCCAGCAGCTGCACCTGCAGGCAGTCGTTGCTGAACCGGACGATGTCGACCCCCGACAACGGGACCCCCAGCTCGTCGCAGATCCGTCGGGCGAGCTCGGGGTGGGCGCTGCCGGAGAAGACCACGATGTCACGCACGAGGGGCACCTTCGAGGGGACGAGGGGAGCGGGCTGCGGCCAGCATATCGACGCCGCGCGGCCCCGGCGCGCCAACGCGTGGCGGGGGTCTGTCACACCGGTGCCATAGGGTTGCGGCGTGCCGCACCCAGACCTTGATCGCTACCTCGACGCTGCCGTCGGAGGGGTCGGTGGCAGCACCCGCCCCGGCCAGGTGCAGATGGCGCAGGCCGTGTCCGACGCGATCGACCGGGACGAGCACCTGCTGGTCCAGGCCGGCACGGGCACCGGCAAGTCCCTGGCCTATCTCGTGCCGAGCCTGCTGCACGCCCTGAGCAGCGACAAGCCGGTCGTGGTCGCCACCGCGACGCTGGCCCTGCAGGCCCAGATCGTCGACCGCGACCTGCCCCGCCTCGCCCAGGCGGTCACCCCGCTGGCGGGCAGGCGGCCGTCATACGCGCTGGTCAAGGGCCGTCGCAACTATGTCTGCCTGCACAAGCTCGACGGCGGTATGCCGGACGACGACGCGGACTCCCTGCTCGGTGTCGGCGCCGTCGACGCGGGCGTCGGACGCCTCGGGCAGGAGGTCCTGCGGCTGCGCAGCTGGGCCGAGCACACCGTCTCCGGCGACCGCGACGAGCTGGTGCCCGGCGTCAGCGAGCGGGCGTGGCGCCAGGTCAGCGTGAGTGCGCAGGAGTGCCTCGGCACCAAGTGCCCCCAGCGTGCGGAGTGCTTCGTGGAGCGGGCGCGCGAGGCCGCCAAGGACGTCGACGTGGTCGTGACCAACCACTCCTTCATGGCGATCGACGCCTTCGAGGGGCGGATGATGCTGCCCGAGCACGACGTCCTGGTCGTCGACGAGGCGCACGAGCTCGTGGACCGCGTCACGGCGACGGTCACCGACGAGCTGAGCGCCGGCATGATCGCCGCGGCCTCCCGCCGCTGCGGCAAGCTCGCCGACGCCTCGGCGCTCGCGGAGGCCGGCGACATCCTGAGCGAGGTCGTCGAGTCGCTCGAGGAGGGGCGTCTGACGGATCCGCCGCAGTCGTTGATCCAGGCGCTGTCCCGCGTGCGAGACACCGCCCGCTCGGTGCTGACGGAGCTCAAGCCTGACAAGGGTCAGGAGGACGGTCCGGACGCCGGTGCCCGCAAGGTGGCCCAGGCCGCCGTCGACGAGACCTTCGACACCGCCGAGCGGATCCTCGAGGGGCGCGAGCTCGACGTCGTGTGGCTGTCCAAGGACCCGCGGCGCGGGGGAGTGCTGCGCGTCGCGCCCATGAGCGTGGCGATGCTGCTGCGGGACAAGCTGTTCGGCGAGCGGACCGTCGTGATGACCTCCGCGACCCTGGAGCTCGGCGGCACGTTCGACGCGGTCGCGGGGACGCTGGGCCTGCGCGGCGACGGCGCGCCCGGCTACACCGGCCTCGACGTCGGCTCTCCCTTCGACTACCCCAAGCAGGCGATCGCGTATGTCGCCAAGCACCTGCCCCCGCCCGGGCGGGACGGCACGGCGGACCAGACCCTCGACGAGATCGAGGCGCTCGTGCGGGCCTCGGGTGGCCGGGCGCTCGGGCTGTTCTCGTCCATGCGGGCCGCGCAGGCGGCGACCGAGGCGCTGCGCGAGCGGTTCGCGGCGGACGGCACCGACATCGAGGTCCTGTGCCAGGGCGAGGACCAGACCACGACTCTCGTGCGGCAGTTCGCGCGCGAGCCACGCGTCGCGCTGTTCGGCACCATGACGCTCTGGCAGGGCGTCGACGTGCCCGGCACGGCCTGCCAGGTCGTGATCATCGACCGCATCCCGTTCCCGCGCCCCGACGACCCGCTGGCGTCTGCCCGCACCCAGGCGATCGGGCGCATGGGCGGCAACGGCTTCATGGCCGTCTCGGCGACCCACGCCGCGCTGCGCCTCGCCCAGGGCGCCGGTCGGCTGATCCGCCGCGGCGACGACCGCGGGGTCGTGGCCTTCCTCGACTCGCGCATGATCACCGCGCGCTACGCCGGCTTCCTGCAGCGGTCGCTGCCGCCGTTCTGGCCGACCACCGACCGTGAGCTCGTCCTCAACGCCCTGCGCCGCCTCGACGAGACCGCCGCGCCCGTCACCCCGGTGCACGAGCCGGCGCTGCGCTCCCTGACGGGCGAGGTCACCGAGGACGCCGTCTCGACCACGCCGCGACCCTCCGCCACCGAGCCCCACCCCGCGCCGCCCTCCACCCGCACCGCCGTCACGAGCGGCCACCCGTGGACCGACGACGAGGACACCGAGCTGCGCGAGGGCATCGACGCAGGCCTCTCCCTGGACGAGCTCGCCGACCACTTCGAGCTGGAGCCCGAGGTGGTCGAGGCGCGGCTCGCGACGCTCAAGCTCTCCCTGCAGCCCCAGAGCGGCTTCACCTTCGACGCGTGACCCTCGCTGCGCCGCGCGGCAGTGCGCGGCACCTGACCCAGCCCCGTGGCGAGGCCGTCTCATGCTGCAGGGCGAGACGCGTTCGGCGGGGTGAGGCTGCGCGCGGGTGGCGAGGTCGTCTCATGCTGCAGGGCGAGACGCGTTCGGCGGGGTGCGACTGCGTGC